>CAYMMJ010000054.1:0-1703 GCA_964391535.1 uncultured Candidatus Saccharibacteria bacterium | reverse complement strand
CGGTTCCAATATCTCATTCAATATGCTATCATTATCTCTGCAGGTCATGGTATCCTCCTTTCCAGTTTTTTTCGCTATCAGAAAGGATAAGCTATGACCTGCTTTTTTTTCTACCAAAATTATTTTTACAGAAAGAATGTTACACTATTCTGTTCTGGGTTCTTGTAGATGATCAAACAACTATTAGTTATCGAGATCCCTAAGTTAATTTAAACGTTTCCTAGCTTCTATTGCTTTGTCCAGATAGCGCGCCTCAATATAGTAGCAACTAGTGGTTTGGGACAAAATGAAGTGTGGGGGGCAGAATATCCTTAATATTAACCTTTAAATAAGAATATCCGACCCCTTTTCCCTTTACAGAACGTGTACGGATCAATTGATCTACATTTTTGAGCCCTATTGTACTTAGCGATTTAACAAGATCCTTTTTCGCTTCGGTAGACCTAGCTGTCATTCTTGATTTAGATTCTAAGACGTTTAAATAAAGCGCTTGACGAAGAACTCTGAAATACACCCCGTCAAATTCAGCCTTTTCTTTCCACTTCTCGTCATAAAATCTCACCCTACAATGAGAAATCATTAATGTTCCGGATTTTTCTTCCTTAACCATTGCCTTGAGGCACTCTATTTCTTTTTTTCTGTCATTAGTAAGACTTGAATCCCTCATATCTCTGGTTATCCTTTTGATCCAGGCTTTAAAGTTATTCTTTCCGACCAACAAATTAACATTGTAGTCATCAGGACTACTAGCTTCCTGTAATCGTGCTTTAAACTGTGAATTTTGGGAAATCAAGTTCAGCATCAACATAAACAAATCTTGGACGGGATTTTCTATGCACCTCTGATAGATGTAATCTTCAAAAGCCCACTCAGAATATAGATCATCAGCATACTTGAGAAGGCTCCAAACAAACACGGGGAGTCCACTGGTTCGTGTGGGAGATTCAGAAAATATGTCCAATAAAGAACCGTTATCCGACGGCTCTGGAGTAGCTAGCGGAAAGATATTGGCAAGCTTCAATCTCTTCGTCAGATATTTTTGTTCAGTGTAATATTTACAAGAGGATCTTTCAAAATATTCCTCTCTTGGCAGGAAGCTTAATCTCAAAATATGTTGTTTTTCTGTGGCACTGGCAATGCTTATGTCTGACCTTTTCGATGCATATAATTCTTCTGGAAGATGTTCCAAATATGTCTTCCTATCTTTGTTGATTTCATTTTTTAGTGCCACTTTCTTTTGTGAGAGGTAATTGAATTTTAGGATGCTAGCCTGTTTCGATGCATAAAGCTCCTCAAATAAATGGATAGAAATTGATTCTAATGTCTTTTGAAAATTACTGTCTTCCTCGTATACGACCTCGTTGGAGTTGTTAACAATGTAGTCGAAAAATATTTTCGGGTTAATTTTTACGAAGGTACTGGAAAAAGTGCAATCCAGGAGTAAATAGGCGATTTTTCTCACTCTCCTGAAGATATTCTTGCTTCGTTCTATTGATCTGGATCTTGCACTGTCGAGTAGATACCTTTTAACCATCAAGGTAAATTTATCCATAGGGTGCTCTGAGAATTCAGGCTTGGTTTTGAGCTGATTTAAGAATAATAGCGAGAGAAGTATGTGAAATTTGTAATAGTTTTCTGAATCGAATACTTCTTTAGCCGCTTTTATGCACTCCCTATCTGGTAAATACTCGCAAAAAGCTTCT
>CAYMMJ010000053.1:0-1945 GCA_964391535.1 uncultured Candidatus Saccharibacteria bacterium | reverse complement strand
CTATTTCGTTGAGGACGGTTATCTTGTTGTCGCCGATTATATAAAGATAATCGTTGATATAAATTGCTCTTCTTGCTCTGATTCCGCTCACTGCTTTTTGTAGTTTCAACTCATCGTTATTATAAGAAAACACATATCCTCCCTTAGATCCCGGCATAAAGAATATCTTGTGTTTTTTGTCTAAAAGAAAGGCATGATGGGTATTTAAGATATCCGACCAATATTCATCTAAGATGTATTTATCTGCTTCAGAAGGATTGTCAGGAGAACTCACATCAAACAAAGATATTTTTACTTTCGAGCCTTCTTTTCCTATACCAAGAACTCTATCTTTTGTAATTGGATGCAAATAAGAAGAGTATCCTGGAATTTTCAACTGGCCTTTCAGTTCGGGCTTTTGAGGATTAGACAAATCAAGCACATAAAAAGGGTCGGTTTGCCTAAAGGTTACTACATATCCTTTATCCCCAACAAATCTTACTGAATAAATTCTTTCTTCCTGACCAAGATCTTTAACCGAGCCAACAATTTTTAAGTTTTTATCCAGCACATATACGTCGTTTGCTGATTCTCTGTTGCCCACACCAATTGATCCCATACCAAAGAATCTCTCCCCTACAGTAATTGCTACTCTTAGATAGTTCTGATATTCGTCAAGGGAAAATTGATTAAGCGGCCTTCCTGGCACATCTCCGGAATCAATAATTCCAAAATCATTCAATCCTATCTTCACTATTCCTGTTCTCTCTAAATCTCTTTTATGTTCCTTGTAATAATCAGAAAGGCGATTAGTAAGTTCGTTCTCTATTTTCAATTTATCGTCGCTATTCAAGGAGTTAAAGTAATTTTCAATAAGAACTCGAAATTCCGTCATCTTTGCTGCCTTACTTATGTCATATTCGGAAAGTTTGCTAAGTTTTGAAGTAAGCCAATCAGGAATTATATCTTGACACTCCTGATCAAAGAAATTAGCAAAAAACTCAATAAAATCGCCCCAGTAAGAGTAAGTAATATAAATACCATTGGTTGACATATAAACAACAGAGGAATCAGAAGATCCTACAAAAGAAGTAGTTTTTTCAACTTTCCCGGTTTGCGGATTGACAATCATAGCAGTATAGGTAACGTCTACAGGAACAGGAACTGGCGGATGATAAATATCAGTACATTTTATTTCCAAAGAAGAACCCGCAGACAGCGGTCTAATTGGACAAGGATGAATAGTGTTAATCCTTGTTTTATTGATTAAATAAAGCTTTCCATTATATAGACGGGCTCCAGTGATAACGTTTTTTCCTTCAAGGGCAAGCGTCCATTTTTTCTTGGGAGATTTGGGATTCGACACATCATATCCATAAATCTTGCTTCCCGAAAAAACCATTAATATATTGTCTGACAAAAGCAAATTTCCTATTTTGTCAATTTCTCCCTCAACATCTAAGTCAGCGGGAGGAAAGGCTTTTATTGCTTTTGTTTTTCCTTCAATCCATCTTGGGATTATCATTTCTTCTCCCCATCCCCATCTCCAATAATGGCCTCTGGTAGAAGAAAAATAAATTTCTTTACCATCTGTCTTAACAATATCTGGTTCATCAATTCCTGCTACTTGAACATTTGTTTCAGAAACTCTTTCTGGTTCAGCACCGGCTCCTCCTTCTGCTGGCATGCCTAAAGGTAAAGCAACACCTTTTCTTATGCCTTCCTCAAACATCAAACCAGTCCCCAGACCTCCTGTATATCCAAAAGAAGAAGGAAAAGCACTTTCTGCTTCTTGAAGATAAGATTTGAAATCTTGCTCTGAAGCAAATTTTTTGACATTGCCTGTCTTGGGAGTTTCTGGAGTTATCGGCGACACTGGCTTTTGAGGAATAACATGCTCCGTTAAACAAGAAAAGAAAGAACCGGGGAAACTTCTACATTCCATCACCAAGTAACCTCCTACAAT
>CAYMMJ010000052.1:0-2005 GCA_964391535.1 uncultured Candidatus Saccharibacteria bacterium | reverse complement strand
GCAGGCGGTATTTCTTTTTCTTGCCTAAACTTTTCTTTTTGCTAAAATAAATCTGATGAGAAAGATTATTGGGATAATTTTTATTGGATTGTTTTTTGTTTTTTTACCCATCTTTGTTTTTGCTGATTCACAGGGCCAGCAGACAAAATTTTTTGTTGACCCTTCTTATGATTTATCAGGAAGAGAAGAGCTGCTTGCTACTTTAAGATTACGTACCCAAAAAATAAATTTCTATATTGACAATAAATGGTGGAGAAATCTTAGTCAGCAAGAAAAGCAAAAAGTGGAACTTTCTCTTAATTCTCTTGGAGAAGAATTCTATTACACAATTTATCCTACTTTGACTTCTATTTTTGGTCCTGAGTGGAGACCTGGTATTGATAATGATTACAATATTACTGTGTTAGTACATCCAATGAAAAAAGAGGCACGCGGTTATTTTAGAAATACTGATGAATATCCAAGAGAACAAGCGCCTACATCAAACGAGAGAGAAATGGTTTATTTGAATGCTCAATATATTACCAGCCCTTTAGCAAAAGGTTTTCTGGCTCATGAGTTTGTACATTTGATTACTTTTAACCAAAAGGAAAGAAAATATAAAACAGAAGAAGAAGTTTGGTTGAATGAAGCAAGATCAGAGTATGCTCCTACTCTGATGGGATACGACGACAAATACGAAGGAAGTTATCTGCAAGAAAGAGTAAATATCTTTCTGAAAAATCCTTCTGATTCAATTACTGAATGGCAAGGAAAATCATCTGACTATGGTGCGTTGAATGTGTTTGTGCATTATTTAGTTGAGAAATATGGAATAAAGATTCTTTCTAATTCTTTGCACTCGCCTTGGACAGGGATTAAAAGTATAAACGAAGCGCTAAAAGAAAACGGATTTAACAAAGATTTTTCTGATATTTTCACTGATTGGGTTATTGCAGTTTTAGCAAATGACTGTTCGTTAGGAGATAATTATTGCTTCAAAGATAAAAATCTTGCCAATCTCCGTGTTGCTCCTTCTATTAACTTTTTACCTTTGCGAGGAAAAAGTACACTTGGAGTTAATCAATCAACTAAAAACTGGGCAGGGAATTGGTTTAAATTTATCGGAGGAAAAGGAATTCTTAAAATTAAGTTTATTGGCAATCCCCAAAACCGCTTTAGGGTACCTTATCTTTTAAGAGATATCTCTGGTCATTGGTCGCTCGGGTTTTTCGAGCTTGGCAAAGAACAAAGAGGAGAGATAACTATTCCTGAAATGGGCGAGAGCATTACTTCTGTTACTATCATTCCCTTAGTTCAAACAAAAATGTCAGGTTTCTTAAATCCTGATCCAGAAGTTCCGTTTTTTTGGGAGGTATCCACTATCTATCAGCAAAAACCGGAAAATCCAACTAAATCCGAATCCAAGTATTTAGAAAAACCTATTTCAAAAATGACCAGAGAAGAGTTGGTAGCAAAAATTGCAGAAATAACTGAGTTGTTGAATCAATTAAAAGCTCAATTAGCGTTTCTTGAAAATCAAGCAGCTCAGGAGCCTGTTTCCGGTTGTACTATATTTGAACGAGATTTGTATTTTGGGATGAGGAATAATTTTCAAGTGAAATGCTTACAAGAATTTTTGAAGTCTCAAGGACCCGATATTTATCCTGAAGGATTGGTCACAGGAAATTTTCTAACTTTGACTAAAACAGCCGTCATTCGTTTTCAAGAAAAGTACAAAGAGGAAATTCTTACTCCCTTAGGATTAGAGAAGGGAACTGGTTTTGTAGGTCCAATGACCCGCAAGAAAATTAACGCTTTGCTAAGCGCCCAATAATTCTACCAACTTACTCAACTCCGGGTGTTGAGTAAATGATTGGTTGAGTAATTGTTGAATTCTTCGAAACCTCGCTATTTTGGCGAGGTTTTTAGTTGTGGAAAACTATGTTTTGACACCTTTTGACACCTCTTGACACGTTTTGATAGGTACCTTATTATTAAAGAAGATAACTAATTAAACCCAAAA
>CAYMMJ010000051.1:0-2035 GCA_964391535.1 uncultured Candidatus Saccharibacteria bacterium | reverse complement strand
GAAGAGAGGGCTTGTTTATAAATCTCGTTGCCCTTTCTTTTTTAATTTTTGGAGTAAGCGTATGGTCGCTAAGAATTGTGTCGGCGATAGCCGGAATTCTTACAGTTTTGGGACTCTATCTTTTCACAAAAGAACTTTTTAGTTCTTCTAAGATTCTCAAAAAATCCTCGGACACTTTGGCTCTTCTTTCTTCATTTTTTCTTGCCGTTTCTTTTTGGCATACTAACTTTTCTCGTATTGGCTTTAGAGGAATCCTTGTCCCTCTTATTTTGGTGTTCTCTTTTTATTTTCTCATAAAAGGGTTCAGAACAAAAAAACTAATACTTCTTATAATCTCGGGAACAATTTTTGGATTAGGATTCTATACATACATTGCTTTTAGGTTAGCCGTTTTTTTGATTGCGGCAGTTTTCTTTCTTGAATTCCTCCAGAACAAAGAAAAAAAACAATTAAAGCAGTTTTTTGGATTATCATTTCTGCTTCTTTTGTTTATCTTTATAACAGCCCTGCCAATAGGTATTTACTTTATAAACAATCCTGAGTATTTTGTAAGCCGTGCCACTGGTGTTTCAATTTTTTCCCAACCAAATCCAATCAAGGCTTTCGGAGAAAGCTTGGTAAAGCATTTAGCAATGTTTAACATCCAAGGCGATGGAAATTGGCGTCACAACATTGCTTCTCAACCGGTTCTTTTCTGGCCGGTAGGAATTTTGTTTTTAATCGGTTTATTATATTCAATAGGAGCAAGTATAAAATCAATCAAAAACAAAGACTACCAAGAACTCTTTCCCCATTGTTGTCTGCTCAACTGGTGGTTCATAATGCTTTTGCCCGGAATCCTAACGTATGAAGGAATTCCTCATTCTCTCCGATGTATTGGCGCAATTCCTCCAGTGTTTGTTTTCAGCGCTTTGGGTCTGGTTTTTATCTACAATAAGACAAAATCTTTCGTTAAAATAAATTTCTGGACTCACTTAATTCTTCTATTTTCTCTTGTTTTAGTTGCTTCATCGTTCGTTTTCGCCCAGTATAGCAGATATTTTGTCATATGGGGAAAAAGTCAAGAAGTAAAAGGAGCATTCTGTAAAAGATTTGTAGAATTTGGCAATTATCTCAATTCTCTTTCTGGAGATGTTAAAACGTATGTAATTGTCAATGAACCAGGAGTGCCTGTCCCCTACCCAAACGGCATTCCTATGCCTGCTCAAACTCCTATGTTTGTTGAAAGTGAAAAATTCGGCAGCCCCCGCTCAATTTATCTAACTCCTGAAGATATAGATAAAATCGATCCAGACAACAAAAAGACAATAATAGTCCCTATGAAATATGACAAAGGACTCTTTGAAGTTCTTATTAAAAAATTTCCAGAAGGAGAAATAGGAATCCAGGTTCAAGAAAATATCTGGTCATATCTTATTAATTTTTAATATAATTAACAAAAAAATATGAATAATAAATTAACCTATTTAATTGCATTTGTATTACTTGCTGTGTTATTCATCACAGCGTTTACAAGCTCGCTTGGCGACTCCACCACAATGGATGAATTAGCCCATATCCCAGCAGGATATTCCTATTTAATTAAAAAGGACTTCAGGATAAACCCGGAACATCCTCCTGCAGTGAAAGATCTTGCCGCACTGCCTCTTTTGAGATTAAATTTGAATTTCCCTCCAGAAAACCATCCTGCCTGGCAAGGTATCAATGAACAATGGTGGCTTGGATCTGAGTTTCTCTACCATTCAGGAAACGACATTGAACAAATTCTTTTTTGGGCACGACTCCCAATGATTCTAATTTTAGTATTTTTAGGACTATTCCTTTTTTTGTGGACAAAACAACTTAGAGGAAACAAAGCAGCTCTATTGGTTTTGACTATTTTTTCTTTTTCCCCTACTTTTTTGGCGCACGGAAGATTGGTTACCACTGATGTAGCCGCTGCTCTTGGAGTAGTAATGAGCACTTATTTCTGGATAAAATTTCTCAAAAAATCAAACGCAAAAAACATCATACTGGCAGGTTTAATATTTGGATT
>CAYMMJ010000050.1:0-2044 GCA_964391535.1 uncultured Candidatus Saccharibacteria bacterium | reverse complement strand
CTAGAATAAAATATAGGGCTTATTTAATAAGCCCTCTTTTTTAATTTATTATTTCAATATTATGATTAGAGTCTCGGTAGGTTCTCATAATCCAGTGAAGATAAAAGCCGTCCAAAAAGCTTTTAGTAAAGCGTTCGGAAAATGCTATTTTGTATCAGTACTGGCATCCTCTGGTATATCAGAAATGCCAATGAGTTTTGAAGAATTAGTAGACGGCGCCAAAAATAGAGCAAAAGAATCAATAAAAAACACAAAAAGCGATTTTGGCGTTGGGCTAGAAGGAGGATTTGAGACGACAAAATTAGGAACTTTCCTGACGGGATTTGTGGCAATTTTAGATAAAGAAGGAGAATGGGGTTTTGGCAGATGCGGTGGAATATTAGTTCCTGAATTTATTGTTAAGAGAGTAAAACAAGGAAAAGAACTAGGAGAAGTTGTAGACGAAATCAGAAAAACAAAAGATACAAGAAAAAGAGAAGGAACAGTCGGTTTTCTTACTAATAATCTAATTGTTAGAGAACAATCGTTTGAACATGCTGTAATTTGTGCTTTGGCGCCTTTTATAAATAAAGACCTTTACCAGCGCCATTAATATTGTGCGACATTTAAACTTGACAGAAAAAATCTATTTGATAATCTAAGAAATCAATATTTTGCTCTTTAAAAGAAGAAGAGAGTAGCAAAGGAGGATTTGAAATGTGTATAAATTGTAATATGCGCTATCCGTATGGCAAAAAAATCTCTGATTTAGAACCCGGAGACGAGATTATATTGAAGGAGGGTTACGGATACCCAAAAGCAAAAGAAAACACTGTCCATATTATTGTGGCTGTAGATGGTCTTTCAGCTTTAACCGCAGATGGAACGAGATTATCCTGTTTTGATGGAATAGGAATCAAAACGACTGGGAAAAACTTTTCTGATTTTGTAATAACAAAGAAAGCAAAAGAAATCTTAGAGAAAATCGAGAAGAAAAACAATAACCGTTAGAAAAACTAACGGTTTTTTTATAGACACAAATCATCGGTTATTCCTTATTCTTTTAACCTCCTTCCGCTATGATACTTCCGATGAATATCGCGCAGTCTTTTGTTGGTAATGTGGGTATAGATTTGGGTGCTTGTTATACTCCGATGACCCAGAAACTCCTGAACTGTTCTTAAGTCAACTCCTTGCATTAAAAGATCAGTTGCCATTGAATGTCTTAGAGTATGAGGAGTTGTAAAGGTAGGAATTCCTGCCAGCACAGAGTATTTCTTAACTATTCTTTGGACTGAGCGAACAGAAAGTCGCGGATTGGCTCCTGTTTTTGAACGATAATGAACGAACAACGGCTTTTCTTTGTCTGTTCGTGTTTGAAGATATTTTTTAATCCAAGAAAGAGCCCTCTCTGAAAAATATACTGTACGAGGATAACCGCCTTTGCCAATAATTCCTAATTCAAAATCTTTCTTGTTGGATATATTGGCAAACTGATCTCTATTTAAAGATATAAGTTCAGAAATTCTCAAGCCTGTAGAGAAAAGGGTTTCTAAAATAGCTCTATCCCGAATCCCGGCAACAGTCCTTATATCAGGAGCTAATAATAGTTTCTCCACCTGTTCTAGAGTAAGAAATTTTACCGTTTTTTCCTTTCTAACGTCCCTTGGAAGGGATATTTTATCTGAGGGGATACATACTATATCTTTAGCCGAAAAATAGCTCAGAAGGGCTCTCAGAGCGATTAAATAGTAATTCTGAGTGCTTCTTTTAAGGGATTGACCTTTTTGGTCTTTATATCGAGACAGAAAAAGACGGTAGTTCCATATATCCTCGGAGGTGAGTTCATGAGGTTTTATAGATTCTTTTTTAACTTGTTTCAACCAATAAACAAATTTCTCAAGATATCTCTTATAATTTTCTTGAGTTTTATTAGATAAACCTTTTTCTACTTCGCAATAATCAAGAAAGTCAGGAATATGTTCTATGATTGATTTATCTGATTCTTTCATAGCTAATAATGAATAATGCCGACGTAACTAATAATACCAAATACTGGAACCAT
>CAYMMJ010000049.1:0-2145 GCA_964391535.1 uncultured Candidatus Saccharibacteria bacterium | reverse complement strand
TTGTGGAAAACTTATAAAAATAAATAAACCTCCAAAAGGAGGATTGAAAAGATCAAAAAGTTCTTGGGGGAGGTGGTCAGGAAAAAGGGAGGAGGTAATACAAAAATCCTCAATAAAGTCGTTTCTTTTCCTGACCAATTATATTTTACATTTTTGGTCTACTTATATCAAGAATAGAAACCATTGCCCTAAAAAGATTCTAAAGGCGTTTTGAATATCAGCAAAAACAGAAACGGATTCATTACGAAGAACACTCATCAACAAGATGACTCCTATTATACAAACAATAAGTCCAATAATGGTATCTAAAATGAGAGCACTTTTGTCCATAATTTTGATTACTTGATTTTATCTAAGAGATAATTTCTGTGATCGAAGAAATTTTTTGCTTGCTCCAACACCTTTTCTTCGGCCCGATAAGGATCAAGATCGGCTATTTCTTTAAAGAAATATGACACTCTTCCGAAGTAAAGACATCTAAGAGCTTCGATTAATTGAGAGTCTTTTTCTTTGTGAAAGCAATAAATAAAATTATACACTATATTTGTCCATACGTCAATGTTAATCTCGGGCCCTTCCTTATTCTCTATTTTTTTTAGAACGCTTTCCGAAACACATTCTTTAATAATGTTTTTATAACGCACAAATTCGCTCCTAAACAAACTCTCGAATTTATCCCAATTAGGAATAGTATTTTCTATCTTCGGAAAATCTTTCATTCCCAATATTGGTATTTCTAAAACCTCTCTTCCTTTTCTTATTTTATTAAAATTATTACTAATAATACTAAAGAAAGTTTCTGCTACTTGGATAAACATAGGCCCTAAATTGGGATCGCTATTTTTATGAACCTTTCTACCTAAATTAACCTGACAGATTTTAGCGCCCGACAAGATAGCATTAGCACTCATAAAGATATCTATTCCGAACTGATTTATTCTTTTCGACCATTCTTGGTTAAGCCAGATATCTACTAACTTGCTAGAAAATGAAAACTCTCCTCCTATTGGTTGACGAAGGTTCACTCCTAGCAATCCATAAACAAGAGGATAAACAATCTGATTTGTAATAGTGGCATCGTCTTTTCTTCGTGCATAGAAAGGAGCAGTATATCCGTATCCTGAGAGAATAGGTTCAGCTAAATTTTTAATCCAGATAGGCTCTATACTCTTAAGATCAGCATCTACTACTATTCCTACCTTTGCTTTCAAGTTTCTAAACAAAGAAAAAAGGTTATGAAAATTATAACCTTTACCCTTAATTCCTTGCGGAGTAGTTATGTAAATTAACGGCGTTTCTGATTCGGAAGACAAAAAAGCCTCTCTTGTGCCGTCAGAAGAATTATTGTCTACATTAACAATCACGCTACTTTTCTGAGGAAAATACTCTTTCAGCCCCCGAGCTGCTTGCTTAGCTACAAAGCCAATAGTAGGTGCTTCGTTATACGAGGGAATTCCCACTACTATATCCGCCTTTTTAATTCTTTGAGGGTTGTAAACCTCCATAAAACTACATCTGCATCATTTTTTGAGCCATAATCATTTGAATTTTTTTCATTGCCTCGTTAATACAATCTTTTAAAACCTTTTCTTGTTCCTCCTTGTTTAGTTCGGAATTTAATTGGATCTCTTCTATTTCCATTTTGCCGTTCATTATCACTTTTGTACCTTGGTTTTCCGTTACTATCTTCTCTTTTTCTAATGAGTTTTTTATTGCTTTTAGTTGTTGAAGTTTTTTGAGATTGTCAAACATAAATTTATTAACTCAATAAGAAAAAGTCCAGTAGAGAACTGAACTTTCTCTTTTTTGATTTTATTATTTTATTTTTTCTTTGTCAAAGCTCTCCAGTTTTTTATAGAGGGAAGATTTTTTGGTAATAATCTTGTAAAGATTCTCAATGAAATCTCCTCCCGCATATCCTACAATAAACCCAAGCGCTGGGGTGAAGGAACCAAGAAATTCAAAACCCAGTTCTTTTACTGCCCCTGCGCATAGCACTCCAATCACCCCCGAGATAAACATCATTGTCAAAAAATAAGGAATATCAAAACCTACATTCTTGTAAGAGAACTGATGCTTTACAAAACCAACCAATCCTCTCACCGCTCCTCCTCCAAAACCAGCAATAAGAATTTGAAGATACAT
>CAYMMJ010000048.1:0-2338 GCA_964391535.1 uncultured Candidatus Saccharibacteria bacterium | reverse complement strand
TATTTTTGAGGCCAGGGTGGGAATCGAACCCACGTATAAGGGTTTTGCAGACCCTTGCCTTACCTCTTGGCTACCTGGCCTTTATTGTTTTTTATCAGTTTTTTTATTTTTTTCAACCGTTTTTATCTGATCGAATAATTCCTCAATTTCTTGAGCTCTTTGGGTTTCTTTTTCTTCCACAAATATTATTTTGGGGACAGGTCTCATTTCTAAGCGTTTATTAAGCTTCTGTTGGATGTCAAAAATACTTTTATTTAATAGAGAAAGAACATTTTGAGTTTCCTGCTGAGGTAAAACACTTATATATACTTTCGTTTGAATAAGATTGTCGGAGGATTGAACTCTGGTAATAGTAACAATTACACCCTTCTTGAAATTAATCTCTCTGAAAATTATTTTCCCCAACTCCCTTTTTATGAGTTCATTTACTTGAGATATCCTCCGGCGTGACATAAGATTTGATAACTAATATGTTTCCTTCTTTTACTCTTGTGTTGCCTTCGTATAGAAGACCACATTCATTACCTGTAGTTACCCTGTCTACTTCCTTTTTGTTTTGTTGTAAGCTGATTAATCTTCCTCCTCCTTTTTTTTCGTCGTTCTCAAATACCTCGATTTTCGAGCCTTTTTTGATTTCTCCCTCAACTACTTTGCCTCCTATAATTTGGCGATTTTTTTCGGTGCGAAAAATCGCCAATACTTGTAATTTTCCTATTTCCTTTAATTCCTCTTTTGGCTTGAAAGCTTTTTCTGCTAAAATTCTTACTGCTTCAGCAAGATCATAAATGACATCAAAAGTTAAAATCTTTATTTTCTGAAATTGAGCTAATCGCATGGCTTGAGGGTTTGTTTTTGTTCTAAATCCTATAATTCTTGCTTTGCATGAAAGAGCCAGTTTTATATCACTTTCACCTATTTCTCCCACCTCTGCTTTAAGTATTTGTATTTTTCCTTTTTCTTGAGGTAGATTTTTTAAAACCTCCTTAATTGCTTCTAATGAGCCCAAGACATCTGCTTTTATAATTAGATTTAGGGTTTTGTCGGTGGGGCAGGGAGGAGTAAATTCTATTTTTTTCTCCTTTGGCGGTTTTACGTTTTGCTGAGCAGATTCAATGTCGGGGTATCTTTTGAATCTTTCACCAATGATTGGTACTTTCTCAAATCCTAGAACAACAGCGGGCATAGAAGGAAAAGCCTCTTCTATAGGATTGCCTTGGAAGTTTTCCAAGATTTTGATTTTTCCAAAAGTAGAATCAGTTCCTATAATATCACCTTTTCTGAGAACTCCTTCCTTTACAAGAAGAGTAGCAGTAGGACCTCTTTTGGAATCAAGATATGATTCAATTATTACTCCTGATGGTGACTGAGACAAATCTGCTTTTAAATCTTCCATTTCGGCTACCAAAAGTATAAGGTCTAAAAGGTCACCAATACCTTTTTTTGTTTTTGCTGAAACCTCTACACAAGGCACATCTCCTCCTTCTGATTCTACAAGTATTCCGTTTTGAGATAATTCTCTTTTTACTCTCGGAGGATCTGCTTCGGGCTTGTCTATCTTATTTATAGCCACAATTACCGGAATTGAATAATTTTTTATGTGAGAAATCACTTCTTTTGTCTGAGGCTTTACTCCTTCTTCTGCTGCTACTACCAAAATGGCAATGTCGGCTACTTTTGCTCCACGAGAGCGCATTGCCGAAAATGCTTCATGGCCCGGGGTATCAATAAAGGTAATCTTTTTACCTTCGTGTTCAATCTCATATGCACCGATATGCTGAGTAATTCCGCCAGACTCTTTTTCGGTAATTTTAAAGTCTTTAATAGCGCAAAGCAAACTTGATTTTCCATGATCGACATGACCCAACACTACTACTACTGGTGGTCGCCTTATTATATTTTTTGATTCCTTTTCCATAAAATAAAAAAGTTTTTAAAAATTTCAGAGAAAAAATACTCTTCGTTGTTATTTTGTATTCTTTGCTTTTTCTATTGCTTTTTCCTCCTCTTTTGAAAGAGAATACGCTGATTTCCCGTTTTTTATTGGCTTTCCGTAAATCCGATTTCCTTCTCCATTATATAAACTAGTGATAACAAAACCATCGTCGTTGTCATTAAGGAGAGCAATACAAAAACTTTGATTTCCGCCTACATCTTTAAAAGGGTTAAATCGCACCACGCCGACTTTTTGGATGAAAAACTTACTCTCTTTTTTTAATTTTTCTAATTCTAAAGAAAGATTCTCAAAGCCCTTCTTTAATTCTCCAAAACATTCAATTAATTCTTTGATATCTTTGGGTTGATCTTTTGTTTTTTTCAAAAACTTAAACATAACAACAAA
>CAYMMJ010000047.1:0-2585 GCA_964391535.1 uncultured Candidatus Saccharibacteria bacterium | reverse complement strand
CCACAGATATCCATCGCCAAGATGTCTGCGACCCTTTTTGCCATGAGTTCTATCTCTGGATGCATGTTGTCTGTGACGTCTATTGCTACACCGCCTGTTGATAAATTAGCAGTAGATTTAAGCCATACAATGCGTCCTTTCTCTGGTACTGAATCTAAATTGAGATTTTGTCTTTCTAATAGTCTGATGCTGTCTTCGTCAATTTTGATTTTTGTTAAAGGTAATTCGTGTCCTTCGCCGCGTAGAGGATTTTTGTTTTCTATATCTATAAGTTCTCGTATAGTATGTTTTCCGTCTCCTACGACATGTGCAGGTAATCTCTTAGCAGCCGCTATTACTCTTCTCCCAACAACTAGTATCCTAAAATCATACCCCTTGACGAATTCCTCGACTATTACATCATCAGAGTATTTCTTGGCTTTTTCAAAAGCTTTGATAAGATCATTCTCATTCGAAATCTCCGTTGTTATTCCTCTTCCCTTAGATGCTGCTAGGGGCTTCACAACAGCCAGAGATCCTATTCGTCTAAATGCCCTTAAAGCTTCTCTTAATGTTCGCACTATGTATCCCTCAGGAACAGGAATGCCCGCAGCATCAAGAATTTTTCGAGTAAGGTGCTTGTTTTGGGCGATATCTGTGCCAATTATTGATGTTTTATCTGTTGTAGAGGCCCAAATAAGACGTCTATATTTCCCGTAGCCCAGTTGAACAAGATTGGCTTTCTCATCCAGCCTTATTATGGGTATTCCTCTTTTTTTAGCCGCCTCTACGATTGCCCTAGTACTTGGTCCATATGCATAATCAAAGTATATTTCTTTGAGGTATGAAATTAATTTTTCTAAATGTGGTTCGACTTCTTCAAGCAGATCCTCAATGATGTCCCTAGCTATGTATAATGCCTCTTCCCCAACGGGCTCGTAGATATATTCGAAAATAACAACGGGAAGATCCATTTCTTCGCGATCAAAAAATCTAGCGAAAGTAACTTTTTCGTCCCAACTAACCTTGTTTTGAAGTGCAATCGCTAGGTATGGCAATAGCGAGTAGAGAGGTAAGCCATGCTCGATCCACATAATTAGCTTTTTTTCTCCCAGCTCGAATTTTTCTAGTTCTGGGAATTTCTGTTTGAGCCATTCTACGAGAAAGGGAAACTCTTTTGTAGTCCTGTTACTAAAGTTTCCGTAAGGTTCTATTATAGCCTTTACTACTTTTTTTCTTGGGTGATAAATATTTGGTCCTCTAAGAAATCTAACTTTTGCTATGTCGAGTGCTCTGACCAAAATAAGCACCTAAGAGATTTTTAGAATAAATATGTAAAAATATATCTAAAAATCTTTTTGTTGTATTAAATATCAGTGGTCAAAGATGAAAGAAAGAATTCCTAAGGCTTGGGTAGATTATATTTTCCTAAAAAGGAGGAAGATAATAGAGAAGATGATAAGGGGAGAAGCTGAGGCAAAAGACATATATTTAGAATTTACGAGGACTCTGCCTGCTATTGTTACTTATGGTCCTGCTGGGCTTAATGCGAGCATAAAAATGATAGGTCTCTTGCCCAAGAAAGAGATACTGGGAGAAATCTTAAGCAAAATGGAGAGTTTTATCAAGAAAAAACCTAAGATGAAGGAAGTAGTAAAATTTTTGTTGGATAGTGTATATGTTGAGGACATATTGGATTTGACAAAGCTATTTACTTTAGATCTGGCATTAAAGAACACATGGAAAATTTGCCAACAGAAAGGTTTGGTTTTAAATTAAGTGTTCCTTTAAAGATAGAAGGTGAATATGGATATAGTTTAGCAGAAATGAAAGAAATAGAATAAAAGGAGTATAAAAATGGCAAAGCAAAAAATAAACAAAGAAGTTTTAGATAGAGTTATCAAAGAAGCTAAAGAAGCAAGAGAAAGATTAAGAAGTGTTTTAAAATCTACAAGCCAACCTATAGGTTCTCATCAACCTTCACAAGAAGCTCCATTTCAGAAAGATATTTTAACAGCAAATAATTTACTTATTCCCAAATACAATGCTTTTGATTTATATGAAATTGTAGAAAACAGTACTGTTTTAGGAACTTGTATTGAAGCGTATGTTGTTAATGTTCATGGTTTTGGGCATGAATTTGCATACAAAGGTGAGCGTGGCAAACAGCAAAGTGAGGAAGTGTTAACGGAAAGGAAACTGTTGGAAGATTTCTTTGAACAAGTAAATGAATCACAATCTTTTTCTTCTTTGAGAGAAGAATTGGGCAGAGATTATGAAACTACAGGTAGATGTTTTATTGAAGTAGTAAGGTATCCTGATGGTGATATTGCTACTTTATACAGAGCAGATGCAAGATATGTTTATTTACAGAAAAAGCAAGATGAGCCTGTTGAGATAGAAGTTGAGCTAATGCGTGGTGGAAGATTAAGAAAAACAAGAATCTTAAAGAGATTTAGAAGATATGCAATGACTGTTGGGAGAACAACAGCAAAATTAAGATGGTTTAAAGAATATGGTGATCCAAGAGTTAAGTGTGCTGTTACAGGTAAGTATGAAGATGAATTAGAGAAAGGTGAAAGTATAATAGAACCTGCAAGTGAAAT
>CAYMMJ010000046.1:0-2794 GCA_964391535.1 uncultured Candidatus Saccharibacteria bacterium | reverse complement strand
TATGAAAATCCTGGGTATTGAAACCTCTTGCGATGATACATGCATTGCTATAATAAATGCCCGAAAGAAAAATGGGTTTTGTTTTGATGTTCTTGCTGATGTTGTCTCATCTCAAATAGAAATCCATAAAAAATGGGGTGGGGTCTGGCCTACTTTAGCAAAAAGGGCCCACCAAGAAAATTTAGTTCTTGTTTTAAAACAATCTCTAAAAAAAGCGGGTGAAATAAAAATTCTAAAATCAAAATTAGAAATAAAAGAGTCAAAATTCAAAAGTTTAGAAAAAATATTCCACAGAGAACCCGAACTATTAAGAAGTTTTGTAGAATTTATCTCTAAATTAAAGAAACCAAAAATTGATGCTCTGGCAGTAACTAGAGGACCTGGCCTTGAACCATGTTTGTGGACAGGAATAAATTTTGCCAAAGCCTTGTCTTTTATCTGGGATATTCCCTTAATTCCTGTCAATCATATAGAAGCCCATATCTATGCTAATTTAATCAACTACTCAAAATTTGTTTTCCCTGCCGTCTGTCTTGTCGTATCGGGAGGACATACCCAGTTAATCTTAATGAAAGACTATGGAAAATATAAAATCCTTGGTGAAACAAGAGACGATGCTGCCGGAGAATGTTTAGACAAAATCGCAAGAATTCTGGGGCTTGAATACCCTGGAGGTCCTATAATCTCCAAGTTTGCCGAGCGCTTTAAAAAAGATGTTTCAAAAACAAAGATTAATATTACTCTCCCCCGGCCAATGATTTTTAGCAAAAATTACGATTTTAGTTTTTCGGGTTTAAAAACTGCTGTTCTCTACGATTTCAAAAAACGCAGTGTCCGCACTCAAAGAAAAAAAGAGTATATTTATCAGATGTGTTTTGAAGCCCAGCAAGCAGTGATAGACGTCTTAATTAAAAAAACAATCAAAGCAGTAAAAGACTGGAGGGCAAAAGCAATAATCCTTGGAGGAGGAGTAGCCGCTAATTCTCAGCTACAAAGGCAATTGATAAAAAAAGCAAAAAAAGATTTACCAATGTGTGAAATTTATATTCCTCCTTCCAGATACTGCACTGATAACGCGGTGATGACAGCAATTACTGCCTATTTCCATAAAAAAGAAAAAAGGTCATGGCAAAAAATCAAAGCAGATGCTAATTTAAGATTAGACCGATAAAATCAAAAAAGTTATAATAGAAATATGATAATCTTTTTTTATTTAATTCTTGGAATTTTGCCCAGCATAATCTGGCTTTCCTTTTTTTTGAAGGAAGACGCTCATCCTGAATCCAACAGAATGATAATGAAAGTGTTTTTATGCGGACTTGCAGCGGCTACTATTGCAGTAATTCTTGAGGGAGGTTTTAAATATAGTCTCTCAAAATTCATTTTCTCCTCGCCTTCTTCGATAATCATTATAATTCTGAACTTCTTTATAGGAGTGGCTTTAATTGAGGAAGTATCCAAATATATAGTAGTAAAAAAAATTGCTATTTCTGATCCAGAATTTGACGAACCGCTTGACGCAATGCTTTATATGGTTATTGTAGGACTTGGTTTTGCGGCAGTAGAAAATATTTTTCTGCTCGTCGGGCAGGCCCAACCTATTATAAACACTTTAATACTGACTGTTCTAAGATTTGTCGGAGCAACTTTCTTGCATGCCCTTTGTTCAGGAATAGTAGGATTTTTTCTTGCTCTGTCGTTTTTCTACACCAAAAAAAGAGTTCTCTTGATAGCGTCGGGACTGATATTAGCAACTATATTGCACGGTATTTACAACTTTTCTATAATGACATTTGAGGGAAGTTCAAAAGTTTCTGTTCCTGCATTCCTTCTTTTGGGAATGGGAATATTTGTTTTTTGGGGTTTCCAAAAGTTAAAAACAATAGTAAGTGTTTGTAAAATTAAATAACCAATATGGTTTTTTTAAAGAAAATAAAAATAGAGGCAAAAGAACAGCCTTCTCCCAAGAAGAAAAGGAGAAAAGAAAGCCCAGAAGAAAAAAAATGGTTTACCCTGGAAGGCAAGTTAACTGTTGATGTGTATGAAACTGATTCCGAAATTGTTATCCAGAGCGCAATAGCAGGAGTAAAACCCCAAGACTTAGAGATTTCTATTGAGAACGATATTTTAGAAATAAAAGGGAGCCGTCCCAACCCGGAAGAAGAAAGCAAAAAGAGAAATTATTTTTTCCAAGAGTGCTGGTGGGGGCCTTTCTCAAGAAAAATCATTCTACCAAAAGAAATAAACAGTTCGCAGATTCAAGCTTCGATGAAAGAAGGAGTTTTAACTATTAGAATCCCAAAGACCGAAAAAGAAAAAAGGAAAAAAATAAAATTAAAATAAATCTAAACTAAAGCAAAGCATCAAAAACCCCGACATAGTCGGGATTTTTGATGCCCTCGGGAGGACTCGAACCTCCAATCCCATACAGGAACAACGTCCTAAGCGTTGCGCGTATACCAATTCCGCCACGAGGGCAATAACAAAGTATAGGTTAAATTCTGTATAAATTCAACAGGTCTCCAATAATTCTTATATTTTTTGCTTTTCCTTAGAATCCCATTATGCTCTTTACTAAGAATGGCAAAGCGCGCGAGAATAAAGCAACAGCAAGTCCTACTAAAGCAAAGATAATATAATTTCTTCCCTTCTTTACTCCTTCCTCTGACCCTCCTGATGTAAGAAGTGTAAATGCTCCAAATACTATAAAGATTACTACAACCACCATTATAATAAGAAACATCCAATCTGTGGCAACCAGAATAGTATTGAATAAACAACAAGTAGCTCCTGA
>CAYMMJ010000045.1:0-3370 GCA_964391535.1 uncultured Candidatus Saccharibacteria bacterium | reverse complement strand
GTTAGCTCAAGTTGTTTTTTCTTTTGTTCAAATTGAGATTTTGTGATTTTGCCTTTTTGAAGTTTTTCTTTTAGCTCTTCAATTTTCTTTTCAAGTTTTGGTTTTTCGCGCAGGATAATTTTTTCTCTGGTTTCTTTTTTGATGCGTTCTTTTAAGCGTGGATCTAAAGTTTTTATCCATTCTGCAGGAATGGCAAAGCTATATTTTGTTTCCGGCGGAATTTTGCCTCTTTTTACATATTTTGTAAAAAGCTCTATTACTTCTGGAAGTTGGCTACCGGGAATAGGTTTTCTATTGACCCCCATTGAAAAGCCATCGTTTTCTATTTTGTAATGCCAAATCCATTTAGTTGGCTCTCCTTTTTCAAAATAAAGAATTGAGGTTTTAGCGCCTTGTCCTAGTTTGCTAACAAAAACTCCTTGAGGAAGACTGATTATAGCGCGTAAATTAGCCTCTTCTAAAAGTTTTTTGCGCAAAGTTCTGGCAGACGCCTTATCCCAAGTTAAAAAGCCTTCAGAAACAACCACTACGCATCTACCACCTTTCTTTAAAAGGTCAAGCATTAACTTTACAAACAAAATCGTTGTCTCTGACTCTCTTGCATATTCTTGCCAGACATTAGGATAAGCTGGCTGGTCTCTTTCTGCTCCAAAAGGAGGATTGCTTAAAATACAGGTTTTAGATTCTGAATCTAAAGCCGGATCAAAAAGAGCTAAAGAATCTCCTTGTCTTATATTTGCAGGGTTCAAGCCTCTGATGTAAAGATTTATAGCTGCCATTTTTCTTATCATTCCAAGATATTCTGTTCCACTAACTCCTTCGCGGTAAAACCTATTAGCAGTATCAATATCTGGCATTGGTTCATCAAATTGCTGGAAATATTTTTTGAAATATTCATTAAGCTCTGGATGAGAAGGCGGGCATTTTGGCGAGGGCCATCGGCCGTCTTTGGTAACTTTTTCTAAAACATAGTGATAAGCATCAAACAAAAATCCTCCTGTGCCACAGGCGGGATCATAAATCGTATCTTCAAAAGTAGGATCTGCTATTGCCACCATCATTTGCCTTATATGGTCTGGAGTTCTATGAAGTCCCATTTCTTCAGTACCGCCAGTTTCAGAAAGAGCAGACTCTATAGCATCGCCCAGAATATCTGTTTTTAAGATTGTATCCTCGTCTATCTCACCTATAAGACCAACAATCTCGTGCATATTTCCACTTTGGACGTTGGTCGTAAAACTAGAATTAGTAAAAACCTCCTCTACTAAAACTAAATGGTCCTGAACTTTTTGAGGTAAATTTTCACCTTTAAAAACCTTCCTCGCCTCAGACAAAATTCTTCCGTAAAAAGGAAAAATTGCCGAATTTAAATGCGCTTTAATCTGCTCGCCTGTAAGGCTTAAAAGATACGAAAAGAGAAGTTTATAATTATCTTCTTTAAAAAGTTTTCTTAAGGGTTTAAACTCTTCTTCTTGCCTGAGTTTTATTTCGAAAATCCGTAAGAGAAGAAGTTCGATTATATATTCAACCCTCTGAACCGGAGTGCCCGCGGGTCTAAGTTTATTATGAAGCCGCTTCAAAATATTATTTGTTTGGTTATCAGTATAGTGAACCGTTGATCTTGCCATAATATATTTATAAATATTTTTCCAAACCTAAATTTTTTAAATAATCGTTTATTTTTTTAACTAAAATTCTTCTCCGGTGAATAACAAAATCAGGATAATTTTGAATTTTCCACAATTCTCTATCTAAAGGCACAAATTGCTTCTTAAGTTTTTGAGGGTCAATTTCTGAAAGGTATTTTATTGGTTCAGTATTTGATATTTTACGATTTGCTTTTTCAGTTAAAAATGCTATGTTCGCAGCGTCATCAATAAGAGAAAAATCATAACCCGCTTTTTTAAGCAAAGATCGTGGAATAATATGATGCTCCTCGTAGTCAGTGGTAGTTATCCTGTGCCCCTTCCACCAATCTTCGGCTCCCTCATTTCTGGAAACAACATATAAAAGAAGTTTGGAATTTCGACTTTTGCCGGCAAAGCGTTCTTCATCAATTTGCAGACGGCCAACTTGATTTTTCAATAAATGAAATAAATTTTTAAGCGAAGACGATTTATCAATCTCTTTAATATCCTCATCAAGGCGAGTTTCTGGCGAGCCAGCGTATCTTCCCCAAAAAGAAGCGAGTAAAAACCACAAGGAAAAATCTTTTGCTTCGTCTTCAGTAAATTTATCTTTTTTTCTTGAAAGATAAAAGGCAAGCGGAACTAAAACATTTTGAGAAGGCAGAATATTATTTGTTCTTATGCCAAGATTCTCATCAAGGAGTTTCAAGCAATCATTAAGAGATTTCTTTGTAATATCCCAATTTGTACGCAAATCTTTTTCGGAAATACTTTTTGCCAAATTCCTAAAATATGAAAGCCGCCCCTGCTTTGCCGCGACAGCCACGAGGGAACGAATGATAACACTGGCATCCAACTCCCAGCCATTGCTTTCTAATTCATCTAAATAACCGCGGAAATCTTTTCTAAATTCTCCCGGAATCTTTAAGGCAAGCAGAGCTAAAAGTAATTCAGTGATACGAATTCTAGTTCCCTTTGAATTAATTTTAACGAATATATCTGCTACTTCATCATATTCTAACGATGAAGAAATACTAAATACAGGGATGCTATTACGATCTCCTACAAAAATATTTCTTACTTCACTCATCTTTTTCATTGCGTCAAAAACCTTATCTTCCGGCCAGCCAAGTGATTTTAATCTATTTACAAATTGATATTCGCCATTCTGTATTATTTCTGTCACATTAAACCATTCTGGCCTGTTTTTAATACGGGGTATCTCTATTTCAAACTCTTCTGTTTCTGGATTAAATAAAAGATTGATTTTTCTTTCTTTTGAACCTTTAAAAATTATTCCATGCTTTACTAAATACAAAGAAGTGAGACGTTGCTGTCCGTCAATAACTAATTCCGAATAATTTGAAAACTCTCTAGTTACATCATCTATGGCAGTAATTGGGATATTCTCATTCGGATTTGTCTGCCAAAGTAAAATCATTCCGACAGGATGGTTTTTGTAAAGCGAGTCAACAAGGTCACGGATTTGTGAATTATCCCAAACAAATTCACGTTGCATATCCGGCAAAGCTATTCTGCCTCGTTCTATATCAGTTATTAATTCATTTATTGTTTTGTTAACTAATGCCATAAAATTATGATTGAAATTAATTTATTTTTTAATCTCTCCCGCGGTCTTTCTTCTTTTGGCAAATCGTGAAGGGTGAAGGGTTTTTGGTAAAATTTCTGTTCCTTGGGCATAGGTTTATTTTATCATATCTTTTCTGGTTTTTTATGTATTT
>CAYMMJ010000044.1:0-3555 GCA_964391535.1 uncultured Candidatus Saccharibacteria bacterium | reverse complement strand
TTGCCTATAGGTATCATTTTATAAAAATTAGCTGAATCTTCAGGAATTAACTTTAAAAGTTCGGACGATATATCTTCAAGAGGAGGCTGCTTTAAGGGAATTTTAAGATTTTCACTCTTTAAATTAAAAAGGGTTTCTTCGGGAACAATATTGTGTTTCAAAATAATCTCTTCCTCTCTTTGTCCAGAATTTTTGAGCTCGTATTCCAAAGAAGCAGCCTTCTTTTTTTCTAAAATTCCTTTTTTAACCAATTGGTCAAGTAAAGCAGGCATGGATTATATACTATGTTGAATAATTTTGATTATTTCCCAACACCCCCTCCGGTTTCCACACCGGGTAACGAAAAGGGGTTCTCTCTTCCAATCATTCCCTTGAATTCATCTAAAGATACAGAAGGTAGTTCAGGAAAGGGTTCTGTAAGTTGGTCAAGGACAGGATTATTCAAAACTTGAAATTTAATATCAATTTTGGGGTGAGGTTTCTGAGGAAGAAGAGAAGGAACAACAACCTCTTCTTTTTTAACAAATCTTGAAAGCAAAACAAACACTATAACTACTATAAGCACTCCAAAAACTATTGCTAAATATTTCTGAGTTTTTCTTTCTTCAACAATGGTAATTGCCATAAGTTTTGTTTATTTATAATAAAAAGTTGTGAGGCTCAAACTTAAACTAAACGAATCTCCAACCAAGGAGGGATTTATACTAATGCTATTTACACTAAACAAACGAGTAGAATGTTCCAAATGATAAAGAAATTCTTTAAAATCAGAATAACTCCCCGCTACTCTCAACTCAACCTGAATTTTATTAATTCTATCTGACTCTTCAAGAGAACTAATAGAAGCACTGATATCCTGAAATTCAAGATTATTATCGATAGTTATCTTCTTCAAGGAGTAAAATAAATGAGGAAGATAAAACTCGTCAGGAAGAACAGAATTTGCGATATCAAGTTTGTATTTGTTTTGTTCCAGCTGACTATCGATCTTTTTGAGTTGGTTGAAATATTCTTCATTTTGGTCAATCTGCATTTTTACATTTTCAATTTCTGTCTGGAGAGCAATTGTTTTTTGGTATTCAGGCCACACTAGAAAATATCCAACAAACACGGCTATGATGATAAAAATAATGGTTAAAATAGAACGAATAGACATATTATGTTCTTATTTAAATAAACTCGGCGATAACTTAAGAGTTAACCCAAAATTTACCTTTTCTCCTTCTCCAAGACTCATATTCGTTAATTTGAAACTCTTAATTTCTGGCACTTTCTTTAGATAAATAAGTTGCTGGGTTAAGACAGGAAGCGTCTCTGCCTCCCCGGTTAACGTAACTTCTCCTTCTTTGGCATTTATATTTGCGCTCGCCCATGTTATTTGTATATGAGTAATTCTTTCGAGAAAGCCAAAAATTTCTGTACCAATTAAACGAGAACCAAGAACAAGCGAAAGATCGTCTAATTTTGCTTTACATCTTTGTAATTTATCTTCAAGTTTTTTAAGGGGAGTTTCTTTTTGAGCAAGTTGCTTTTTTGCTTCTTCTAATTCTTTCTGCTTTTTTGTCTCAATAGATTTTAATCCAAAATAAGCTCCTCCCACAAGAAGAAGTAGAATTAAAGACAGAAAAAATAAAACAGCAGTAATTTTTTTGGGCTTAGTTTTGGGTTTTGGAGCAATTTCTACCATAATAAATTTACGATTCAAATCCTCTAAGCGCCGCCCCTACCGCGATAGCAAAGGACGGTCCTAACGCTTTCAATTTTTTCTCCAGTACTGGAGGATAGACAAAGCCGAAAAATGGATCGGCTATTTTCACCGGCCTTTTGAAATAAGAAGATAGATATTCATCTAATCCCGGCAGAAGAGCAGAACCTCCAGCCAAGACTATTTTTCTTATTCTCTTATCAATTGTTTCAAAGTTCTTCAAAATTTTCTCTATCTCTATTATAATCAAATTAACCAAGGGGAACAAGATTTCTTTTGTCTGCTCAGATGAAAGACCTTGGTTTTTCTTTATCTCTTCCGCTTCTTTAGGACTAACAGATAGAGATTTAGACAAGGCTCGAGTAAAATCATTGCCTGAAATATCTGAACTATAGCTTAGTTTTAGCAGTCCTTCATCTACAATATTGACCGAGGTGCTTTGAGCGCCGATGTCTACCAAACAAATGGATTCTTTGGTTTTCTTAGTTAAAGATCGAGCAAGACTAAATGCTTCTGCCTCGAGATATTTAAGATTAAGAGAAGAAGCCTTGGCAATTTCTTGATATCTGGCAATTGTTTCCTTCGGAACGGCAACTAAAAGAATACTAAGGTTGGTCCCTGTCTTTCCTACCTTTCCTCCTATCAAAAACCAATCAAGAACCACATCAGAAACCGGAACAGGAATATGACGTCTTGCTTCAAACTTTACCGCATCGGGTATTTCTTCCTCTGACATTGGAGGGAGATCAAAATTAGTAAAAAAGGTAGAAAAATCAGGAATAGTAAATACAGCTTCTTTTGTTTTTATGTTTGCCTCTTTCAAAATCGCTTTTATAATCTTAGAAACATCTGGAGAAGAAATCATAAAATTACTTTCTTCTCCAAAACCCTGATAAGGTTTTTGGTAGACTGCAGAAGAAGCAATATGGCCATAGTTTTTTAGTTCTGTCTTCCCTCCCCAACGTGAAATCTCCACTACTTTTATAGAGGAAACACCTATATCTACTCCTAAAAAAGTTTTTCTGATTACCTTGAAAGGATTAAAAATCATTACATCTATTATACCTAATTTCGAATACTAATTAAAATATTCAAAATAATGGATTGGTTCGATAAAATAAAAATTGCGCTACTTGATATTTTCTTCCCAAAATTCTGTCTTGGATGCGGCAAGGAAGGAACTTATCTTTGCAAAGATTGCCAATCATGCCTGGAAATATCAGAAAATATATTTTGCCTCTGCAAAAAACCAAAAATGATTCCTTTGCTAGAGTCTTCAGAAATTCTCGGAAAATGTAATGCTTGTCGTTCAAAAAACCTCGATGGATTATTTTTTCCCCTCTCTTATAAACACAACCTCGTAAAAGAAATAATTCATCAACTTAAATACGAACCTTTTGTAAAAGATTTAGCAAAACCACTGACTGAATTAATTATAGCACATTTCTTTTTATTAGATAATAAGAAGGTTTGGGAAAACAAGATTTTGGTACCAATGCCTCTAGAAAGAAAAAAATTAAAATGGAGAGGTTTCAACCAAGCAGAAGAAATAGCCAAAGAACTGGCAAATAAATTAGGTATTCCACTGCTTACAGAATGTCTCAAAAAAATAAAAATAACTCTTCCTCAAGCAGAACTTTCTGAAAAAGAAAGAAAGGGAAATATAAAAGGTGCTTTTTTGGCAAGAAACACTAACTTAATAAAAAACAAAAAGATTCTATTGGTCGATGATGTATATACTACTGGATCTACTATGGAGGAAGCGGCAAAAGTTCTAAAAGAAGCCGGAGCAAAAGAAGTATGGGGCGTGGTTGTAGCAAGAGAACCATTGATTGACTGATTACAAAAAA
>CAYMMJ010000043.1:0-3903 GCA_964391535.1 uncultured Candidatus Saccharibacteria bacterium | reverse complement strand
GCCGTCTAAAACAGAAGGAGGCTTACGGCCTACACCTAACCCCAGAAGGTTTCTTCTGTCTTATATGTAGCCCTGTATACATGTGGTGCTGTGTTTTTGTCTAAGCAGATTTAATGCCTGTATGAAAGCTTCACTGGAGATCTCTCCATTTATTAGTTTATCTATAAGTATCTGCTCTTTATTTTGGATATCTGGTTGGTTTTGCCATCGATTTACACCGCTGTTTTCTTTATGTAGCTCTTCACCGTTAAAGGAGGGTAGTGTTTTAATATAGACCTCTTTGACATGTTGATCTGCTAGTTGGATATATCCTGTTAATGTTTTGAGGTCTTTATGTCTGCTTTGTCTACGTATTTCCTCTAGGGTTGCTCCATTCTCTGCCATATGTGTTATGCTTGATATTCTGAACAGATGGGGGTATACTCTTTTTTCTATTCCTGCCTTTGCTGCGTATTTCTTTACCATGTGTGCTATAGCTGTCTTGCCCAATCTGTAACCATATTTATTGAGGAACAATGCGTTTTCATGTCCTTCTTTAGCCTTGCCTCTTTCTTTGAGATACCTTTTGATCGCTTCAAGGGCATCTGGGTGTATGTTTATGGTACTGTAGTCATTGCCTTTACCTTTGTTTACACGTATTTTCTGCCTTTCCCAGTCGATATCATCGATGTTCAGGTTTATTATCTCACTGCGTCTCAGCTGCGAGTAGTATAGCGTCATTAGCAGAGCATAGTCTCGAGGATTATATTTAGCCGCTTCTAGTAACGCCTTAGTTTCAGTAACGGTGAGAGGATCCTTGTTCTTCACTATCTTTTTTGGAGCTGAGAGTCTATATGGTTTGCCGAGAAATTTCATGAACATATTGACTGCAGCGATTTTTGGAGTTAACGTGTTTTGACTGTATTTCTCTCTTAAATATATCCTGTATCTATCTAGGTCTTCCTGCACAATTTGATGTGGCGGTTTACCTATGTATTTGACAAGTTGAATTATTGTTCTCTGGTAGCTATCTATGGTTGCGTTGGAGCAATCATGTAGTCTAAGGTAGTCTGTGAACTTAGCCAATGTTGCTTGGCTAAGCATTTTCATGCTACCTCCACAGCATCCTTGGTGATACCTCTTTTTCTTCGATACATGGTATCACCAGGTGGATAAAGCATCTGTTCTTTTCCTTCTGCTTTATCCGTATTTTTAATGTCTAACTTGTTAAATAACGTATCGGCTACTTTCTCGAAAGATTGTCTATCAAGTCTTTTCATCGGTGGCAGATTTTGTTTTTCTCTTCTCTTATTGTATTCTTTAAACTCTTCTACAGCCTCTTTAGCTAGATAGTTGACAAAATCTAACATCACATCTCTAACATAGAATATTGTCTCAGCCGAGATTTCTCCATTATAGTATTGTTTTACTGTTCTCTTTATTGGTTTTAAAGGAAAATCTTTTTTCATAGACCTCTCTTCTAAAAAGTTTTGTTTTTTGGGGAGGGGATGACATAAAAACACATACAGGGGTTACAAAAAATTACAAAAATTACGTTTCTGCAGATACTGGTTGCGGTTCTTATCTCGTCTTTATAACGTCTTTGATTTTATTTTTTATCCATCTCAATCTCTTGTATTTTCGCAGATCTTGTTTTCTGTCGAAATCTTTTGCTGGAGTTGCTAGATAGTATCTGTTGCGTAGAGTTTGAATTAGTTTCTCATCGGGGATATAGCATCTTTTTGTTTCTTTTCCTATATTTTTGACCTCGTTTCTGAAACCAAATGATTTCATCCTATGGCCAATTGTTCTGCTGTTGATTTTCTTATAGCCTTGTTTTTCTAATACCTGAGCGATATTATTTGCTGTAATGTTTACATGACCACTATCGAGTAGCTGTAAATAGGCGTTGATTATACGTCCATCAAGTGTTGATGCTCTTTCCTCTATCATTTCATTTGTTTTTTCTCTTGCTGTTTGGGCTAGTGATTCTAGGATCTCTTGTTTATGGTTAAACACAATTGCTATAGGGTATATGATCTGTTTTAATCTGGGTTCAACTTTTTTTAGATCTATTTGTGGTTTGATATTTGAAGTTATTCTGCTCCAGTTTTTCAATCTATAGAAAAGTAGTTTATTTCTGATTCTCTCTTGCTTTTCTCTAAATTTGTCATCTAAGACAATGGGTATATCATCTCTGGATGTCTCTTTCATCTGAATTGTAAGCATTCTCGACTCTACCGCTGGATCCTGAAAAACACGTCTGGTTGCGAAAATACGGGGACACCAGGCATCAAAAGCCTCTATTTTGTCATAGTTATCACTTCTACACCTTAATATCGGTCTGTTTGGTTGATTGGAGTTAATAATTTTTATAACCTCTGCATACTCATCTGTTTGTTTCCAGTCTGCCTCGTCTATAATCATTGTACCCTTCCATTTCTCTGCAACTCTGTACATAATCGCTGGTGTAACAGAGCCTCCAAGCATTAGTGGCTTATATGATATTCCACCGACAACATCTAAAAAACGAGATTTGCCGCAACCTGTATCTCCTAACACTCTTAGATATGGAAGTGGGGTATTCAGTTTATCATACAGCCAAAAAGTTGGTATTGTCCAGGCACAGATTTGTTCATCTCGAGGTGATATGTCTATATACTCGTTGATATAATTCTGTATCTCTTCCAGTAGTTTATCTTCTGACTCATATGGCTCTGCTCTTCTTGGAAGGGTTACTACTCTCTTCTTGACAAAATCATCTACAATGGGAACGTATCGGATGTCACCTTCTTCGATGTAATCTGTTTCTCTGATCATTTGATTTTGGTCATCATAGAAAACAAACTTTGCCTTACAGGTATCTGGCTCATATATTTCCTCATACAGTACTCCATTAATTTCTATATTTGAAACATTTTCTATCTTTGAAACACCATTTTCTTTTTTATCACAATTCATATGCTATACTCCTTTTACTCCTTCTTACTAAAAAATTTGGTATACAGAAATACATACATCTAAAACATGCCATTTAGGTCAGTCTAGTATCTGTTTTATTTGTTCTTTTCATACCAGTTTATCAAGATACCTCTCCAAGTCAAACCCTTTTTATTTTTGAGATTCCTAATTTCTCTCCATTCTTCTTTAGAAAGGAGAATTACTACTGTTTTCATTTTTTCTTTTCCTCCTATTATTTATAGTGAGTAACATAGAACATACGTGGAAAAACATCGAGGGGGAAAACTTTGTTGGCTTGTTTCAATTTGTTTTTTAGATCGCTCAACGAATTTTTCTACATTTTAACTCTCCATCGCTTCAAAAACAACTAGGTTAACATACCCAAAAACATAACATTTTTCTCACTATATAGCGTTGCACTCGTCACCCCTCGTCATCCCAATACTCCCATCCTTCATAAATCTCCTTCCTGCTTTTTTTCTTTTTTTTAGGAGTACTAAAAAATTCATCTACATCATCGACTTCTCTCATATCCTCAGCTTCAGAGTGGGCATACCATTTTTCAATCTCTCCACCTTGTGGATCATACTGAATGTAGCCATCTGAATCTGCTGTATAGGCTAGATTATCTAAAAGTCTCTTTCTGCTCTCTGGAAGATGAGATTCTCCAGTATTGCCTGCATATCTATGAGCATGATCTCCAATGGTTTTACGGTTCTTTATTCGATTCAGTTCTCTCCTGACAATTCTCCGCTCTTTTTCAAAGTCTGGACTGCCATCTTCCTTTTTTGAAAGATGGGGGCCAAAGTCGGAGGTGCCCAACTTTGTATTATACTCTTTTTCTTTCGTAATCTTTATATTATAGTAACGTCCATCTTTCCTTACAATTCTATATCCTGCTCTCTTGTCTCTAATTCTATTTCTTTCTCTCTCACGTCTAAAATCTTTATAATGTTCTTTACA
>CAYMMJ010000042.1:0-4111 GCA_964391535.1 uncultured Candidatus Saccharibacteria bacterium | reverse complement strand
AAAAGCAAAAGAATATTTTAAAAAGAGTATTGCTCTGGAAGATAAATTATTGGGGAAGGAGATTTTATGGGAGTCTTTTTATGGATTGGGCAAATGTTTTGAGAAGGAGGGAAAAATTGAAAAAGCAGTTGAATATTATGAAAAATCCATAGAAAAAATTGAGGAAGTCAGAAATAAAATAGCTTTAGATGTATTTAAAGTTTCTTTTTCCAAGGATAAATTGCCTGTTTATGAAGATTGGGTGGATTTACTTTATCAGAAATATAAAGAGGCTCCAAATTTAGAAAGTTTTGAAAAAGTATTTTTAGCTGTGGAAAGAGCTAAGGCACAAGCCTTTTTGGAAAGTCTAAAAATATCTCAAAAGGTATTTAAGGAACGACTTCCAAGTGAATTTAAAGAAGAAGAGAGAAATTTTAGTTTGCAGTTTTCACGGATTGTAGATCAATTACGGAATGAGAGATTGACTCAAGAAGAGAAAAGAAAGTTATTAGATAAGTATAAGAATCTGGAAGAGAAGTATATGATTCACCTGATGGATTTACAAAAAGAATTGCCTGAGGCAAGTCTATATCTGCCTTCGCTATCTCCGCGGATAGAAACCGTGCAGGAATACGCCTCAGAGAAAAAGATAACTATCTTAGAGTACTTTTTAGGCAATAAGTCATCACTTCTTCTGGTAATTAATAGTGATTTTTTTAAGATAATTCCTCTCCCAGGTGAAAAGGATATTGTTAATTCTATAAGGGGATATATAAAGTTACTTTCCGATCCTCCTTCAAAAAAATTTCATGGCCTTTTAGCTGCAAAAAGACTTTATACTGAATTTGTCTATCCCGGAATCCAAAATTTATCTCCTGAAGTAGAACATTTGGTAATTATTCCTGATGGTCTTTTGCACTATCTTCCATTTGAAGCCTTGATTTATCCAGGAGAGAATGGACAGGATCAATTTTTAATTGAGAAGTTTACTATTAGTTATTGTCCTTCAATTTCGTCTTTTTTCTATTTAAACCAACGTAAACTTAAAAAGAAGAAAGGATTTTTTATGGCTTTTGGCGAACCAAAATATATCCGCAAGAGTTCGCCTTTTCAGACAACAGTTCCTTCCAAAAAGGAGCTTTTACTTGATATATATCAAAGTAAAGGATTTAAATTAACCCCACTTCCTTATACCCGGACGGAAATAAAAAAAATTAGTAAATTTTTCACTAAGAAAAACAGAAGAATATTTTTGGAAGACAAAGCTCGAGAATCCGTATTAAAAAAAGAGAAATTAGAAGATGTTTTGATTTTACATTTTGCCTGTCATGGTTTTTTGGACGAAGAAGTACCATTACGTTCTGCACTGGTTCTCTCCCTTGAGGAGAATTCAGAGGAGGATGGATTTTTTCAGGCCAGGGAAATTTATACAATTCCCATAAATGCTGAATTGATAGTCCTTTCGGCTTGTCAAACAGCCCGGGGGATGTTGGAAAGAGGAGAAGGTGTTTTAGGGTTGCCCAGAAGTTTCTTTTATTCAGGGGCCAGAACGGTGGTTTCTACCTTATGGAATGTGCCTGATAAATCTACAGCTTATTTCATGGAGTATTTTTACAAATTTCTTTCCCAGGGAAATTCAAAGAGTGAGTCTCTAAGATTGGCTAAAATAAAAATGTTGAAGAAATTTTATAATCCTCATTTTTGGGCAGCTTTTGTCCTTAACGGGGAGCCTTTTTCTTTAATAGAATTTAATTGAGAAGTTAGTGCTTGTTTAATTCAAATGGGGTAAGGGGTGATTCAACCCTAGTTCCATCAGGAAGAAGAGCCGTAACAACCCAAAAATAACGTTTTTTAGATTCAATCTTACTTAAGATTTCAGAAGGAAGAGTGAGTCTGTTTGTAGTAAGAGGGCCGGTTCGCCAAATTGGGTAGAGAGTTTCATCGAAGAGTTCGAAGTAATAAGATTGTGCTTTTTCTACTTCAGGCCATTTGAAGATTAAAGTGGGTAATGGAGAAATGTTATATTCGGGGTGAGGTAGATTTGTAATAAACTCTTCATACCCTCGATAAGTCTTTGTTTTAAAAGGATTGATAAGAACTACTATTACAAGAAGGAGAGTAAGACTAATTCCTATCATTGCAGGAAATGGTTTCAGAAGCCAGATTTTCTTAAGAAGTGATGAGTGAGATTCTTTTTTATTTTCTGTTAATTTAGAAATTTCCTTAATAAGGAAATCCTCACTCCCTTTGATACTTCTGATCAACTCTAATTCTTCAAGACAAGCAGGACAACTGAGTAAATGATCAATGATTTTTTTAGCCTTTCTTTTTGATAATTTTCCTTGGTAGAAAGAAAGTAGAGTTTCTGGAGTAGGGCACCTTTTTCGTGAAGAAGGACGATTTTTATTTATTATATCCCGAGTAATCTTCAGTAGAGATTCTCGATTAATCTTCATATTCAATCCCTTTTTCATGCAGAATTTTTTTTAAGTCATTTAATCCTCGATAAAGAAGATTTCTAGTTTTATCTCTTGTTTGTTTCAAAATCACTGAAATTTCATCTAGTGAAATATTCAAAAGGAACAATTTTACAACTCTTTTTCTAGATTCAATTAAATTATCCAAGGCTTCGTAAAGAATTGTTTTGGCCTCCTCAATTTCTAATTTACTCTTTTTATAAATCTCATCAGCCTCTGAAATTCGTATCTCCTTTTCTTTATTTAAGATTTCTTCTTCTTTCCTTCTTCGACGAATATAGTCAATTATAGAGGAGTTTATTATTTTCCTAATATAAGACGGTAGATTAGCAATATTTTTCTCATTTTTTACTATTTTCCATAATTTTATTTTTACTTCCTGAAGAATATCTTCGGGGTCTATTCCTTTTTTGGGGAGGTCAAATTTGTGGATATTAGCCATAATGAATTGCTGAAATTGAATAAAGATCTTTTCAAATTCTTTTTCTTTATCCAGCATTTTCAGGTGATTATATCAATGACTGATTTTATTCGCAAAATAAAATTGATAAGAACCATTTTTATTTATATAGAGTCCAATAAATAGGAAAAATTCTCACTTTAAAGATAGAAGGGATTAGTGGTTATTCTTGTAATGACCGTTTCTTTTTATAATAGATATAGCAATAACTCCACCAAGTAAAAGGCAAGTTATTGAGACAATTATCCACCGGAGTCTTTTTTTAGGAAATATTACCTGATTTGTTTTGCCTGAAAGAATAAATCCAGCCCAGTAATAGGGATGGTCCAAAACATTGGAATTAATCATCTCTAATTTAGCTTTTCTTAAAGCATCAGTGAGAGGAACTCCATTTTTGAGATGATAGTAGAACCTTTCCATTAATTGATAAGTAGCTTGGTCATTGACAGCCCACAAACTCATCAAGACAGCAGAAGCTCCAGCATAAAAGAAAGCTCTATTAATTCCTTCTATTCCTTCTCCTCTTATGAATTGGCCTAATCCTGTTTCGCAAGCTGAAAGAGTCACAAGATCTGCATTTAGATGAAGGTTGTATATTTCACGCATTTGTAGAAAACCGTCTTCATTTGGGTCTTCGTCTAAGGAAAGGATAATGGCTGACCGGGCTGGGACTTTGTCATCAATCAAACTATGAGTAGCGAAATGAATAATTTTATAGTCGTTGAGATTGGCTTTTTTTATATTTTCTTCTTTTGCTTGACTTTGGGAAAGAATATCGCTTTTTTTGGTAAAAATTCTCTTGATTTTTTCCAATTCTATGTTGCTATATTTCAGAGGAGATAGGTTGAGGTCAGATCCAGCAAATATGTTTAAAAGAGATCCATAATTTTTATTATTTCCGTTATTCTCTATTAAATAAAAATGAGGATCTCCAATAGCAATTATATCTTTAGGTCTTTTTTTATTATTTTTACTTCTAATTATCAACTCCCTAAGAGAGGAAACAGAAGGAGCATAACTAATATTATATTTTTGAATTAACCAAAGGTTGTTTGAAGGATCAATGAGGGTTTCGAAGGGAATTCTATGTAATACGTCGTCAGGAATAATAATTAAATTATTAATGTTTTTTTCTATGAAGCTTGGTATTAATAAAGGATATAATTTTTTTGAAAATTCAAAATTTATATTATTT
>CAYMMJ010000041.1:0-4295 GCA_964391535.1 uncultured Candidatus Saccharibacteria bacterium | reverse complement strand
CATAAATTTGTTATATTCTCAATTCTATAACAAAAGATGTAAAAAATCAAAAAATAAATAGGGTAAAATTACCCTATTTTTATTGGAAAGATTTTGTTGATGACAAATATAGACCAGGACCACCCGGCGATACCGATTGATAAAATTATTATTCCTATTATTGCTAAAAGCAACGACCAATCAAAAAAAACTATTCCTATCCCCGATACTACGCTAGAGATTGATCCTATAAGAATTAGAACTGCGCTTATTATCTTTGCTGCCGCCAACAATATCATTTTTCCAACCATTACAAAAAACATTGGAAAGAAATATACTTCTCTTGCAATATTTCTTTTTGTTTTTTCTATACAAATCCCTCCTTTAAGGTACTGATTCTATTATATTTAACCTAATAGATTGTCAAGGGGAAAACTTTTTAATTTTCCTTAGCAGAAATTTCTCTCTGATAATCAAAATAAGAAAAAACAACTACGTAAGCAGAAACAAAGATCACAGGAACAATAACAAAATATATCGCTTGGCTTGAGAAAAAAATTCCAGCCAAAGCAAAGATTCCGGAAATCTTAAATAATTTAGCCCCTCTTTGATGGGTATGTTCCCACACTTTTTCACTGCTCAAAGTCCAAGGAGTTCTTATTCCAATAAACCAATTTCTTTTTGCTTTTGATAAAAGACTGCCAAGGTAATAAAAAAATAATCCGATAGCCGGAGGTATACATCTGCTCATATTGATCTTCCAGCCAAGATTATATAAAACACTCAAAAGATAAATATAAAAAAGAAATATTATCAACAGCAGAATAAAAACATCATAATACTTTCTAAACTTTTCAATATTTTCTCTTAGCGGATCAATCTTTGGAATTGCCAAAAAAAGCAACACCAAACCTATCGAAATAAAGGGCATCAAAAACAAAGCTATGTGTTTTGGCAGATACCCGTCTGGCTCACCCAAAACATTCCAGTGAGAAACCATATTTTCAGGCATTCGTGGCCAGAACCAACAACTGATCAAAAAAGATAACGATATTATAAAGATAATGACTATATTAGTTATCTTCATTTTTTGATTAGTTTAATACCTAATTCAGAGATACGTGCTCCGCCAAAAATTAAAATTCCCGAAAAAATTGACCAACTAAGCAAGTTAAAGAGTTTAAGTAAATCTTCTGTGGGAACTACTGATTTTATCTGCTCTCTTATTATTTGTTTCATCTGCTCTTCTAAATCTTGGTTCGAGGACGAAGACTGAGCTACTTTGTTTTTATTTTCTGAACCGGATGAGAAAATCTGAGGAGGAAGATCTCTGGCTGTAAAAATATTAAACGCAGCAAAGAGAGTCCAAATTATTATTAAAATCCCCACCAAGATTAAAATCCAACCAATGATTTTGTCTAAATACATATTGCTCTAAATTACTCTTTTCCTTTTTAAGTAGAGAATAAAAACTAACCAAATAGCCCCAATAAAAATCAAAACATACCAAAAAACAAGAGGATGACGCTGAAGAGGCAAAGCCACGTTCATCCCATAGAGTCCAGAAATTGCCGCCGGGAAACTAATTAAGATAGTGAAAATGGTAAGAATAGTAATAATATTGTTCAATCTATTAGAAAGTAAAATATCGTAATACCCTCTTATGTTGGAAATAGTTTTTAAAGACGACTTACATAGGTTAAATCCTTGTGTTCCTTCAACAATAAGGTCTTCGAGTATTTCCTTGTCCTGCTCAAAAAACTTTATTTTTCTTATTATCCTCTCATAAAGCAAGTTGATATAGTAATAAGAAGAAACAAAATCATTAAGAATATCTTCCTGCTCTAAGAGACTAGTAAGTTCTTCATCTTTCAGTTCTTCTATACTTAGATGTTTTCTTTTTTGAACATCCTTAACAATACCAACAGTTGTTTTCTCAAAACCTTCGTTTATTAAAGAAAGCAGTCTAATAAGACATTTAAGTTTTTGTGTGGTAATAAACTTTATCTCGCCGTTTTTTATTCTCTCAGCAAAATCAGGCTCATGCACTGAAAGAGTAAGAACAAAGTTTCTACCTATTGTGATAAGGTAAGTGCCAAGAATATGCTCAGGAATATTAAAAACAGCATTAGTGAAAATATAAATATTGCTATTTACTATATCAAGTCTCGGAATTTCATTCTGGTCAAGTCCTGACTCTAAATTTTTCCTATCTAACTTAAATTTCTTTACTAAATATTCTATTTCTTTCTTAGTCGGGTCAACCACATTAATCCAACAACCAATCTGAAAATTTGGTATTTCTTTTATAGTTTTTGACTGAACTGTTCTTTTAAAATATCTAATCATATTTTTATAGCAATTTTTTTTGTATAAGAGATTTAGCAATCTCTTTTGCTTTTTTCTCACCAATTAAAGTAAGAGAAAATACAGTAGACGGATCTCCTTTGATAAACTTCTTGGCTCTTAAATTTCTTAGAGGACGGTCAAGTTTCCGAGCATCGGGCCATTTTTTTAATTCATTAAAACAAAATACTTTTGGAAATAAAAGAAAGCATTTCTCAAGAAGTTTTTCAAAAGTAGCCGTTTTTTTGTCTGCCTCCAGTGAATAAAGAGAAAACAAAATTAAGTTGTTAATTCCTAATTTAATGTATAATTCTTCATCAAAAGGTGATTTTTCCTTTTTTGGAGACATTAATATATAATAACTTATTTAAAAAAACAAAAAAAGAGGCAAACAAAGTTTGCCAATATACATTAAAAAAACCAGAACTTCAGGAAATATAGTCCATAAATGACTGCCAAAGCGCTGTCTATTCTATCCAGCAAGCCTCCGTGGCTTTTTAAAATTGAACCCGAATCTTTAACCTGCATCTTTCTTTTCAAAAGAGACTCAAAAAGATCACCGAAAAAAGCCAGAGTACCGACAATAACCGCTATACTTGCCAATTGCCAAAGAAATAATGAAAAAAGCCAATTCCCTACTATCAGAGATATTACTCCACATCCGATAAATCCTGAAATAAGTCCTTCGAGTGTTTTTTTGGGTGAGATATGAGGAGTTATTTTGCGTTTGCCGAATTTTTTTCCTCCGAGATAAGAAGCGGAATCAAATACCCCTATTAACAGGACTCCGAAAAACAACCAAGAAAGCCCGTTTTCGCTAAAGCGAAGACGATAGCAAAGAAATAGAGAAACACACAGATAGACAGCAAATAGTACCGCTAACAGTGAATCTCTGTGTCTCTGAGAATTCTTGCTTATCTGCCAAATCTCAAATACTCCCATGCCTCCTAAAATTCCTATCCCAAAAGCAAAAACATCAGAAGGAGCAAAAAGGAAAGGAGCTCCTATAATGATTATAACTAACGCAATGACAAGCCTTCTTCTAATCTTTGTTTTGATATCGCTCTGGTTTCTTTCTGCCCCTACATTCTTTTTCAAGGTTCATCACCTCCTTAACTATGAATTTTAGTGAAATTTCTACCAATGTCAATGAATATCAATGAAAATAAAAAACCCATTGGAAGTCGCTCCAATGGGTATAAATTAAATTATTTCTGAGTTAACTCTTTCCAATGCGTCTTTGGCCTGTATCTTTTGGAACCTGCTCTGCATAACGGACATTCTGAAGGGTCTTTAGCCCAGATCTCTTTTTCAATTAAAGAGACTACCTTAATTTTTTGCCCATTGATTTCGTATCTTACAGAAAGATCCGGCGGTCGATGCACTAGCGTGCCGACTATTGGTAAAAATTTCACCGGATTAGGATTTCCTAACGTTACCGCTTCCCTGATTTTTCTCAAAGTGCTTCCGGTGGTTATTAACTCCTCTATTTGTAAAACATTAGCGCTGGCAGGAATTGTATCTCTCCTCCATACCATCTTTTTGGAATCAATAGGACTTTTTTCACAAAATCCATGAACTGCTCTGAAATATTTTGCTATCTCGTAAGAAAAAGTTATAGCTGCATACGGAGAACCTACAACCCAATCAACGCCTCCATTCTCTTTTAATTGCCATACTATCTTCCGAAATAACTGATACGCAAGAATCTCACAAATGTTGGGATACTTAAGAACATTGGAGCAGTTGAAATAACCATTGCTGCACATCCCGGAAGTCAGTTCTGCGTGAGGACTTTTAGGGTCGCCGTCGTGAATCCAAACAGCATCACAAATCTCAAACAATTCTAATATCTCCTTTTCATTCAAAACACGATAGCGGAAAGAACAAGGGTCTAAATTTTTTAATTCTTCCGGAGTCAGTGTTTCCATATATCACTCCTCCAAATTCCTTTCCTCGAAAGCTTCTTC
>CAYMMJ010000040.1:0-4375 GCA_964391535.1 uncultured Candidatus Saccharibacteria bacterium | reverse complement strand
AAGAAGATTCTTCTTCACTTATTGCTATACTTCCTATAAATCCAAGGACTACAAAAAACATCATATAACTCGAGACCATATCAAAGACGGTGAGATTTTGCATAAAATAGGCAATTAGAGTAACAGAGAACAAACCAGCAGTCAGGAGATCTATTTCTTGACGATAGAATTTTTTCCAAAGAACCCAGAAAATTGAAAAGAAGAATAAAAAATAAGAAATAAGGCCAATTAACCCTACAGAAACTAATGTATCTACTATAATATTATGGGCGCGGTCAAACCATACATCACTTCCGTATTCCTCTCTGATAAAAAGGCGGGGATCAAAATATTTCGTAAAAGCGATATTGAAATTCTCAGGCCCCCATCCAAGATAAGGTTTCTCTCCCCATGCTCTAACTCCAACACTCCAGACCAGAGCCCGGTCTTTTGAGATCTCTAATGAAACTCTATCAAGTATTTCACGCTGAATCACATTTTTCTGCCCAAAATAAGCATATATGAGAGAGGAATAAATTGCCACAACCAAAGCACAAGAAAGAATTATCAAAAGAGAAATACCGGCTATCTTTAATTTTTTATCTTGATGATAAATGCACCAAATTAGAAATAACAAAACAACTCCTCCAACAAACGAAATAGCTGCCGCTCTCCCTGTGCTAAACAATAAACACAAAGCCACAATAGCAAAAATTATACCAAAAAAGATTTTTAATTCTTTTTGGGAAAGTATTAATAAAAGATACAATGCCAAAAAAGCATTAAATAAAAGATAAGAAGCAAGAAAAGAACTATTCCCTAATGTACCTCCGCCTCTTGTTTCCAGCCCTGCTTTAACCAAAGGTCCTATTCCTTTATTGGACACAATAGCAAGAGAACCAACAATCGCGGCAATGATTACAGAAACCTCAAAAATTTTAATCCAATCATCTTTTTTAAATACAGAGGAGGCTGCTATAAATAAACCAAAGAGGTGAAACCACATCAAAAGCCCTGTCATTCTTTCATATTTGGACCAAAAACTCTCAGCCGGACATACTCCGAAAATAGTAGATAAAATGGAGACAATCAAGAACAAGGTTAAGGTTATCAACAAAATATTCAACCGAGGCCGATATTTCGGAAAAGATATTGCCAAGAGAAGGTAAATAAAGATTATTAACTCGCTTATAGCAAAAAAATAAAGACTTTTTAGAGAAACAAAAGGAAAGAAAAAGTTCTTACTTATTATAAGAGGAGTTAATAGAAGTAAACAAAACAGTATTTGAATAGCCCCTAAGAGATATTTTTCTATCTGTTTCATAAAAATAAAAAATATTTAATTAGTTTATTATACCTTCTTTAAATAAAAAATAAATACTTACTTTACCTGTGCGAAAAAGAAGGAACTGTTTCTTTCAGAATCTTTATAATTTTATTCCTATCTTGTTCGTGAACAGCCTCTTTTAATTTTCCAAGCTGGAATTCTAATTTTTGCCTGTCTACAGGAGAAAGCTTAGCAACAAGAATTCTTTCCCGCTGAGTGGCCCGAGTTCCTTCTTCAGCAGTCAAGATATTCTCAAAAAACTTTTCTCCCGGTCGAGGTCCAGAAAAAACAATAGGAATATCTTTATCTGGCTCAAGTCCGCTCAAACGAATTAGTTCTCGGGCTAGATCAATAATCTTAATAGGTTTTCCCATATCCAAAACAAAAACCTCACCTCCCTGCCCTATTTCAGCAGCCTGCATTACTAATAGACAGGCTTCGGGTATCATCATAAAATACCTCTTCATCTCCGGATGAGTTACCTCTACCGGCCCACCTTTCTTAATCTGTTCTTTGAAAATAGGTATCACACTTCCACGACTATCTAAAACATTTCCAAACCTTACAGCAATAAATTTACAAGAACCTTCTTTGTTGAAACTTTGGCAAATCATCTCCCCTATTCTTTTTGTAACCCCCATCACTGAAGTAGGCTTCACCGCTTTATCTGTAGAAATAAAAATTAACTTCTCTGTGCCATACCTCATCGCTGCTTCAGCTACATTTTTTGTGCCAAAAATATTGTTCTTTACTGCCTCATCAGGGTGGGCTTCCATTAAAGGCACGTGTTTATAAGCAGCTGCATGAAACACAATTTGCGGAGAAAAATTTTTAAAAACATATTCTATCTTTTCTTTATCTAAGATATCACCTATTACTTCTTTGAGTTCAAGATTAGGAAATCGTGATTTAATCTCTTGAGTTATATTAAAAATTCCTGTTTCGTCCTGATCCAAAACCACAAGTAAAGAAGGTTTAAATTTAGCAATCTGGCGACAAAGTTCGGAACCAATTGAACCCGCAGCACCTGTAACCAAAATCTTCTTATTTTCAATAAATTTTTTAATTGCTTCAAAATCAAAAGATATAGGTTCTCTTCCTAAAAGATCTTCAATCTTTAAATCCTTTAGATTAGCAATAGAAACCTCTCCATCTACAATCTCTGTTAAAGTAGGTACAATTTTGATATTTTTTATTCCCGCTTTTCTTCCTTCCTGGACTGCTTTTCTTATAACGTTTTCTCCCGCTGAAGGAAGAGCAATAATCATACTGTCAATTTTTTCCTTTCTTATTATCCTGGTAATATCGTCAATTTTTCCCATTACCTTAACCCCATGAATAAGAACTCCTTGCTTAACAGGGCTATCATCCACAAAAGCAACGGGTTCAAAGATATTTGATTGAGATGAAAGAATGCTTCTTAAGATTTGCTCTCCGGCATCACCTGCTCCTACAATAATTGTCCTCTCTTTTTTCTGACTCGTTTTTTTTCTAAAAAGCGCCAAATAAATTCTTTTTAAAAAACGGATTCCTCCAGTTAAAAGAACTACCAAAAAATAACTCATAAAAAATGTTGACCGAGGAAATCCCAGAAATATAGGATAATCTTTGAAAAGAAATAAAAAGGCTCCCAAAAAAAGGAAAACGAGAGTTGTTGCCTTGATAAGCGAAACTAATTCCTCAGCGCTTACATAAGACCAAGAAAATGAGTAAAGTTTGTTAAGATAAAAAATAGGGAGTGTAAGGACTAAAGCCACAATAGTCACCACTAATATATCACCAGAATACCGAGAAGGAACCTCTCCTTCAAACCGTAGAAAAAACGACAGGTATATTGAAACGGATATCAAAAATATATCTGAAGTAACAAAGAATATCGTTCTGGTAGTAGGAGTTCTCTTAATATATTTATTCAAAAAACCTATCATATTTTTATCAAGAAAAGAAACTTTTTACTGTTTGCGCAACATACTCTACTTGAGTATCTTCTAACTCCGGATAAATAGGAAGCGAAAGAACCTCATGCGAAATTTGGTCTGTTTTTGGTAAATTAAAGCGGTGAAGTTCTTCTAAATTTTCTTGGCGATAGTTTGGAGTTTTCCATTTTATCAATATCTCCACCCCTTGACTTTCAAGATACTCAGCCAGAGAATCTCTTTGTTTTGATCTTATAACATAATTCTGGAAAACGTCAAAATAAGGACCTTCTTCTGTAGGAGCCGGAGGAAGAATTAAATCTCCTACTCCAGAAAGTTTTTCATTGTAAAAAGAGGCAATTTCTCTTCTTCTTTTAATCCATTCTGGAAAATGTCTTAATTTTACATTTAAAAAAGCAGCCTGAAGATTGTCCAATATAGTATTAAATCCCCAGCAATAAATTTTGCTATCTCTACTTTTCTTCTCTTCTTCTGTTTTTAGATAAGAAGGTTTCTCTCCGTGATCACGTAAAAGATAAAGCTTTTGAGCAAGATCGTAATCATCTGTACAAACCATCCCTGCTTCTCCAAATGAACCCAAGATTTTTGCTGGATAGAAACTAAAGCAACTTGTTTTTCCGAAAGAACCAGCAGGATTTCCATTGTATTTTGCTCCCAATGCCTGAGCAGCATCTTCGATAACCAAAAGATTATGTTTTTTAGCAATTTCCATAATTTTATCCATTTCGCAACACCGGCCATTCAAATGAACAGGAATAATTGCTTTTGTTTTCTCAGTGATGGCTTGTTCTATCAAACTTGGATCCATATTGAAATCGTCCCTAATATCTACCAAAACCGGAGTTGCTCCACACCTTATTATTACATCAATAGTAGCAATATAGGTGTGGTCAACAGTAATAACTTCATCTCCCGGACCTATGCCATGAGCATAAAGAGAAAGAAATAAAGCTCCTGTACAACTTCCTGTTCCAATACCATATTTTTTTCCCACAAAAGAAGCAATATCTTTTTCAAATTTCACCATATCAGAACGATAAATCAAATCTCCGCTTTCCATTATCCTGAAAAAAGCTTCATCTATTTCTTCTTTAATTTTTTTGTATTGAAGAGGATAATTTATAAACGGAAC
>CAYMMJ010000039.1:0-4476 GCA_964391535.1 uncultured Candidatus Saccharibacteria bacterium | reverse complement strand
GCCATAGATTTTTGAGCGAGGTTTTAAAGCTCGCTCTTTTTTGTTAAGATGGTTTTAATGGCAAAAATAGATTACCTTAAAATTGGGAAGGCATCAGATATAGAGAATCCAAGAGAAAGAGTTATTTACAGGTTGCTGGAGATATTCCCAGGCGCTCTTTCGTGGGGAACATTAGTAGCCCTTTTTGTTTTAGCATGGCAGAGACCTCTTTGGGTAGCAGTATTCGCTATTATTTTTGACTTATTTTGGCTTTTTAGGGTAATCTATCGTTCTTTCTTGCTTGAAGCAGGATTTAAAAAGATGAAAAAATATGAGAAAGAAGATTGGATTCAAAAACTCAAAAATCTAAAAGATAAAAACTGGCGTGAGTATTGGCATTTGATAATCTTGCCGATGTATAAAGAACCGTTGGAGGTAATACGCTCAAGTATTCTTGCATTGCAGAACACTGATTACCCAAAAGATAGAATGATTGTAGTGATTGGAGCAGAAGAAAGAGCCAGAGAAAAAATTGAGCAAACAATTAGTGTTTTGGAAAAAGAATTTAGTGATAAGTTCTTTAAGTTTTTAGTCATCTGGCATCCTGCAAACATTCCTGGTGAGATAGCGGGGAAGGGTTCTAATGAAACCTGGGCCGCAAAAGCAGTCAAGGAAAAAATTATAGACCCTTTGAGAATTCCTTATGATAAAATAATTTATTCTTCTTTTGACGCCGATACCGTGGTTTTCCCTAAATATTTTAGTTGCTTGGCTTATCATTATTTAACCTGCTCCGAGCCAACCCGGACTAGTTTTCAACCAATTCCTCTTTTTATAAATAACATATGGCAGACCCCAGTCTTTTCTCGTCTTTTTTCCTTTTCTTCTACTTTTTGGAATACAATGAACCAGGCAAGTCCTGAAAATCTTGTTACTTTTTCTTCCCATTCTATGAGTCTTAAAGCCCTTGTTGATGTAGGGTTTAAGCAAACAAATGTAGTTAGCGACGATTCACGAATTTTTTGGCAGTGCTTTTTGAAATACAACGGTGATTATCGAGTTTGTCCTCTTTTTTATCCTATTTCTATGGATGCAGTGGCGGCAAAAGGGTATTTAAAGACTATGAAAAATGTCTACAAACAGCAAAGAAGATGGGCTTATGGCGCAGGAGAGGTTCCTTATCTTTTGTTCGGTTTTTTAAAAAATAAAAAAATTCCTTTTTTGAAGAAACTTCGTTTTGGCTTGATAACAATTGAGGGTTACTGGTCTTGGGCAACAGCAAGTTTCATTATTTTCTTTCTGGGGTGGTTGCCCTTAGTTCTTGGAGGGCCGGAATTTAATCAGACTTTATTTTCTTATAATCTTCCTCGTCTCTTAAGCAGGCTTATGACAATAGCAATGATTGGGTTGATTGTTTCTGCTTACTTTAGTATAGTACTGCTGCCCCCAAAACCTCCAAAATACGGGAAATCAAAATATGCAGTTTTGGCGCTGGAATGGCTTGTTGTTCCTCTGGTTATGCTTATATTTACCCCTCTGCCTGCTTTGGACGCTCAAACACGTTGGATGTTTGGAAAATATATGGGTTTTTGGTATACCGAAAAAGTGCGTCGTTAATTATTCTAAATGTATTCTTTCTCTGAAGTTTTTTATTCTCTCTCTTAAGAGAGGATGTTTTTTTAATTCTGGATCTTTTTCTATAATTTCTTTCGCTGCTTTTTTTGTTTTTTCAACTAAAAATATATCTGTAAGAGCAGACATTGCTATATCCGGTATTCCCCATTGTCTTGTTCCTACTAAATTACCTGGTCCTCTGATTTCTAAATCCTTTTCTGATAAACTAAATCCGTCTTCTGATTCTACCAGCGCTTTGAGGCGTTGGCGTGTTTTTCTTGCTGGTGAATCTGTAAAAAGAAAACAAAATGACTGGTATTTTGATCTTCCGACTCTACCGCGAAATTGATGAAGCTGGGCTAAACCAAATCGTTCCGCTCCTTCAATCATCATCACGGTAGCATCTGGTACATCGACTCCTACTTCTACTACTGATGTTGAAACAAGGATATCTATTTTTTTATTTTTGAAATCGTTCATTATTTTTTCTTTCTCCTTCGAGGGCATTTTTCCGTGAAGCATTGCTACTTTGAGATCGGGAAATGTTTCTTTAGACAATTTCTCGTACTCTTCTTTTACTGCTTTAACTTCCGCCCAGCTCAAAATTGCTCTTTTTTTCTTTGTTAGACGCAAAGAAGATAGTTCCTGAACATTTTGATTTTGACCTTCAATTCTTGGACAAATTACAAATACTTGTCTTCCTTTCTTGACCTGTTTTCTGATAAAATCATAAGCCTTCTGCCGGTTTGCGGGACTTACTACTTTGGTAATTATTTTTTTTCTTCCTTTTGGCATCTCGTCGAGCAAAGAAAGATCTAGGTCTCCATAAATACTTAGAGCCAAAGTTCGGGGAATAGGTGTTGCCGTCATTGAAAGAAGATGGGGAATTGCCTTGATTTCTTTTTGTCTTTTTTGGTCTATAAGTTTTGCTCTCTGCTCAACCCCAAATCGGTGTTGTTCGTCTAAAATCACCAGGGCTAGATTTTTGAATTTCACTTTTTCCTGAATTAGAGCATGAGTGCCAATCAAGATGTCAATTTCTCCTTTTGCGGTTTTTTCAAGAAGTTTGTTTCTTGAAATTTCAATTTGGTCGTTTAGTTTCTTGGAAATGAATTTATCCGCTTTTCCGGTCAGGAGGCCGATATTAAGTTTAAAATCTTCAAGGAGTTTTCCTATCTCTCGAAAATGCTGTTTAGCAAGAATTTCGGTTGGAGCCATAAATGCTACTTGGTATCCTGCTTTTGCCGTATTGAGTGCTGCGATCGTCGCTACTACTGTTTTACCTGAGCCAACATCTCCTTCCAGCAGTCGATTCATTGGTCGTGGCTTTTGGATATCTTTCAATATCTGCCAAGCGCATTTCCTTTGAGCATTGGTTAGTTTGAAAGGAAGAGAGTTAACAAATTTTTTGACTAACTCGACATTAATAGATACAGATATTGCTTTTTGGCTAAGTAATTTTTGTCTTTCTTTCAAAACCAGTAGTTGAATCAAAAAAAGTTCTTCGAAAGCGAATCTTTCTTGGGCTTTTTTTGCTAAAGTTTTTGAATCAGGAAAATGAATTTGCCAAAGAGCTTTACTTATTTCCATTAGTTTGTATTTCTTTCTTATGTCCTCGGGTATTGGATCTTTAATTTCGCTTTTAAATTTTACAAGAAGGGGTTTGAGAATATATCTTAGCCATCGAGACGACAAACCTTCGGTTTCAGGGTAAACCGGCACCAATCTCCCTGTATGAGTGAATCCCAAACTTTCTTTTTTTTCAGTTATTTTTTCACGAGCAGGGTTGCTAAGATAAAGACCATCTTCTCCTCTGACGACTTTTCCTGCCAGACAAACCATATCCTTTTCTTTAATTACATTCACAAGGTATGGTTGATTAAACCACACTACCTTTATTGCTCCGGTTTGGTCTTCCACTATTGCTTGAGTTAAAAACATTCTTTTTTTCCAAGTTCTTGTTGTTTCTATTTTCAAAATTTTTCCAAAAATACAACAGGTTTCTCCTGCTTTAACTCTGGCGATAGGCACTATATTTGAAAAGTCGTCATATCGGTGGGGAAAATGGAATAAAAGATCACGGAGTGTTTTTATTCCTAATTTTTTGAGTCTTTTTTGATAAATCGGTCCAATTCGAGGGATTTTTTCAATTGGAGTAGATAAATTCATTATTCTTATAATAGTTTATTGGAATTAATAATCAACAAAAACACTACCGATAGCAGTGTTTTTTTGTGTCCTCGAGAGGAGTCGAACCTCTATCTGAGGCTCCGCAAGCCCCTGTTCTATCCATTGAACTACGAGGACAGAAGCGGTGGGGGTGGGACTCGAACCCACAAGCCCCTTGCGGGGCGCTGGTTTTCAAGACCAGTTCCTTACCAATTCGGAGCACCCCACCGTTTTATCTTTTTTTATCTTTCTGTAGATTATCACAATTTATTTAGATCCGCAACTAAACTTTGGTTGACATAAAAAGAATTTTAGCTAAAATATTTTTAGTTCTTAAAAATAAAAAAAATAAAAAGAGGGTTAGGTATGAAGATATATATATGTAATGAATACGGAGGGTATAATACTTTTGATGAGAAAATACCTCCAATGCTTGAGAAGCTTCGCAAGATTCTTGGGAAGAAGATATTTGTATCAACCGAGCCACTTAGAATTTATAGAGGACCATATAGTGAAGATATTCCTTATTCGTATGAAATCTTTAAGAAAAATAACTCTCTCGTTCTAGTGGAGATTTGCTATTGGGATTCTAATGAGCCCTACAATATTGTTTTGGACATACATAATCCAGAAAAAGATCTAATTGAGTCTATTCAGAATTTGATGCGTGAGTATCCTGTCTGTTCTGAAAAGAAATCAGAATGGGAACACTTT
>CAYMMJ010000038.1:0-4746 GCA_964391535.1 uncultured Candidatus Saccharibacteria bacterium | reverse complement strand
CAAAAGCACTTTTGGGACTTTCCATTTTATACTTTTTTTGGGTGAAAAAACAGCCGGCCGAGTGTATTGAGGATATTCAATAAATCCCTTCCCTCCTCTTCCTTTTTTTAGAGGCATTCTTTCTCTAAGCATTTCTTTTTTTCCCAACACGCCAGGAACCAATCTGGATATTGTCTCGATTACTACCATTGCAGGCAATTCTCCTCCCATTAAATCATAATCTCCTATAGATAATTCCATATCAGCAATATATTTACCAACTCTCTCATCCACACCCTCATAGCGGCCACAGATAAAAATTATCTGGTCTAGTTTAGAAAGCCGATAGGCAATCTTTTGGGTAAACTTTTTTCCACGCGGAGTAAAAAGAATAATCTTGCGCTTTTTTCTTTTTGGAATACTTTTTATTGCTCTGTAAATAGGCTCTATCTTCATCACCATTCCAAATCCTCCTCCAAAAGGTCGATCGTCTACTGTCTTTCTTTTATCTTTGGAAAAATCTCTTAAATTATGAATTTTTATTTTAATCAAACCTTTCTGTAAGGCCTTTTTTATAAGTGATTCTTTAAAATAAGAATCAAATATTTTTGGAAAAATAGTGACAATATCAAACCTTATCATAGGATTAAATAACAGAAAACCGCGCTTTCTACATAATAATAGCACGGTTTTCTAACTTCTGTAAACTTTATTAAAGCTTACAGCTTGAGATCTTCTAGTTCTTTATTTGCGTCTTTGGTCTCAGTTTTCTTTGTCTCTCCAGCTCTGCTTCCGCCAGCTGGTTCTTCGATCTTAAGATTTACTCGAGCGTGAGACTTAAGCCCAACAATCCGAACTAGATTTCTTATAGCTCTTACAGTTGCTCCCTGACGGCCAATAATTTGACCCATATCTTCGGGGTTTACTTTTAAAGTAAGTAAAACTCCCATCTCGTCTACGCTTCTGTCGATTTTTACATCGTCAGGGTGATCAACTAAAGATTTTACAATAAACTCAAGAAATTCCTTGTCTCTTGTTTCTTTAGTCATATTCTTACTTAACCTAAAATATTTTCAATCAATTTTGTCTTTACTAGTAGCTCGACCTTTGCTTCCGATTCTGCAAATCAAGGAATCGGTGTATGAAATTAGTAGCTACTGTTTTCTATTCTACTTATTTTGACAAGTTTGTCAATAACCTTCTAAAAATTTCTTCTGCTTTCTGCGGATCAACTTTTCCTCTTGTTTCTTTCATTAACTGACCTATAAGGAATTTAAGAACGGCAATCTTTCCTCTTTTGTAATCATCTACAGCTTTTTTATTCGCAGAAATAATTTTTTTTGCTAAATCTTCTATCTCTCCCGTATCATTAATCTGGACTAACTCCTTTTTCTCTATAATATGAGAAGGGTCTGCTCCTGTTTCAAACATCTCAACAAGAATAATCTTTGCAATCTTTGAAGAAATTTTTCCTTCGTAAATTAAAGTTATAAACTCTGCAAAATTTTCCGGAGTAATCAAAAAATCTTCTCCCGAAACTCCGGTTTTTCTCAGCAATCCTTGAAGATCAGTAAGAATGTAGTTCGAACAAAGTTTAATTAGTTTTCTTTGTTCTGTATCAGAAATTTTTGATTTCATTTCTATTGATTTTACCCAATCCTTTAGCTCAGAAACAACTTTTTCGAAATATTCTCCGAGATCTTTATTTCTTACAAACGTTTCTATTTCCTTCTCCCCTAAACCGTATTCTCTGTTAAACCTTTTTTTCCTCATAGAAGGAAGTTCGGGAATCTCTGATTTTACCTTGTCAAGATATTCTTTAGTAATAAAAAGAGGAGGTAAATCCGGCTCAGGAAAATATCGATAATCGTGAGATTCTTCCTTTTCTCTCTGAGACACTGTTATTCCTTCTTTTTCTTGCCATCCTCGTGTTTCCTGAACAATCCTTTTTACACTTTTCAAGAGATTAATCTGTCTTTTTATTTCGTAATTAATGCCTTTTTCTACCGCCCTAAAAGAATTCAGGTTTTTTATTTCTACTTTAGTACCTAATTTACCGTTTTTGCCTACCGAAATATTAGCCTCTACCCTCATCTGTCCTTTCTCCATATCAGCACTGGAAACATTAAGATATCTTAAAATTAACTGAAGTTCTTGAGCAAATAGACGAGCTTCTTCTGCTGATTTTATATCGGGTTCGGTGACTAACTCCATTAAAGGAACACCTGCTCTGTTAAAATCAACGAGTGAACAATTTTCTTTTTCATCATGTATTAGTTTTCCTGTGTCTTCTTCAAGATGAATTTCTCTTATTCTGATCTTTCTGCCATTAACTTCTAAATAGCCATTCTTGCATAACGGAATATAAAATTGGCTAATTTGATAGCCTTTAGGAAGATCAGGATAAAAATAACTTTTTCTGTCGAATTTTGGATCTTGCGAAATGTGACAATGCAGAGCAAGGCCAACTTTTATTGTTTTCTTTACTGCCTCTTTATTGATAACAGGCAATACTCCAGGATGACCTATACAAATAGGACAAATATTAACATTTGGGTGATGCTCTTCTGGATCGTTCGGGCACGAACAAAACATCTTTGATTTTGTGTTCAATTCAGCATGAATCTCAAGCCCTATCGTCGGCTGAAAATCGCTTATCTTCATTTTTGTTTTTTAATAGCTTCTTTAATTATCTTAACTCCAGAACTCGTTCCTATAATATCGGCTCCTGCTTTTACCATTTCTTTTAAGTCCTTGAGCGTTCTTATTTTTCCGGCTGCTTTAATCAAAAGGCCAGGCGCTCCCTCTCTCATCAATTTTAGATGACGAGCCTTTTCTTTCAATTCTCTGTGCTCAAGAGGATCTTTCTCGGTAGCTGTCTTTACACATTCTGCCCCCGCTTTCTTTACTAACTGAGAAGCCTTTTTAATCTCTTGGTCTGTGAGATAACCAGAACCAATTATTACCTTTGTAGGAAGAATCTTACAAATCTCTTTTAGGTCTTTTAATATCTTATTATATCTTTCATATTTTAAATCAACGATATTCATCACTATATCAATCTCACTGGCTCCTTCTTTTTTGGCCTTCTTGCATATTTTTACTCTTTTTGAGTGAGGACTTAAACCCATAGGAGGATCCACAAGAACCACTATTTTAATATCGGTGCCTTTAAGTTCTTTTCTTACTAATTTTACCCATTCAGGATTTATACAAACCGAACGAAAAGAATATTTTATCGCTTCCCGACAGGTTTTTTTAATATCTTTGGCCTTGGCTTTTGGGTTAATATTGGTATGGTCGATTAATTTTGCGATTTGTTTAACAGTCATATTACTTATAAATTTAATTTTAATTCTTTATTAATTATTTTAAGGCAATTATCAGAAACTTCTTTTATCGAGCCTTCTCCGTCAATTGTTCTCCACCGAGAAAAAATCTGCTTTTTTGCCAGTTTATCATAAAAATAAGTTAATTGTGCCAGCAACTTTTTATCTTTCTCGTTTCGATCCAGACTTTTCTTCTCTTTCAATTTTCTCTTAATTGATGTAGACGGAGAAACTCTAAGGTATAAAACAAGATCAGGCCTGGGCAAATCAAACACTTTAGCTAAATTCAGCGCTTCTTTTTGAGGAAAACCTCTCAGTCCTTGATAAGCAAGCGTGGAAGTAAAATATCTATCGGATATTACATTTTTTCCTTCCTTCAACAATTGCTCAATCTTATCTTTATCTTTTACAAAATCAGTAAAATATAGAAGAAATTGAGCATAAACAGAAAAATCATATTGACGATGAAGATATCGATGAATTAATCTTCCTATCGGTCCTTTATAATCAGGATAACATATTCTTACAACTTGTTTATTTTTCTTTTTGAAATAATTATATATATGCCGGCTTATACTTTCAGTCCCCGCTCCGTCTAAACCTTCAAACACAATAAACTTTCCTCTCTTGTGTTTTTTTGTTTTTCTCATTGTTATTATTTTAACACAGCCTCAAAAATAAAACAGCCCCTTTAAAAAGGGGTTTATAATTATTTTATCTTCTATAATGATTATAATGATTTTTTTTCTCTCTCATTCTTCTACGACAATCTTTTATTAATAACTGAAACACCATCTCATCAACAACTTCTTGTCCCATACTTGGTGGAACAACTATATACTCAATACCTTTCTCCTCATATTTTTGCTTATCTTCTCGATTAAAGCTTGATTTTACTTGGAGTAGAATCTTTCCTCCCCAGACAGGATAAACAGTAATGTCTATCCCATAAGAATCATCATCACTAAAAGGAACGGAAGAACCGAAGTTTCTTACAAGATTTAACTGTTTAAAACAATGCAACGAGCAAAGCACTTTTTCCTCCGCTAATTCTCCTTTTATTAAGGCTATTGCACCAGAATACTGATAATAAGACTTCTTTCTTTTTTCCATCTTATCACCTTTTAAATGAGCAGTTTATTAATTATAATAAATAAATATGTTTTTGTCAAAAAGGTTTCAATGTTGATTTAATTTTGATAAAATTAATTAATGACAAAAAAAACCATACTTGCTTTAGTTATCATTTTATTAATAGCTTCTTTTTTCCGGCTATGGCATCTTAATTCGATACCTCCAGGCCTTTATCCAGATGAGGCTATTAATGCAAACGATGCGCTTCAAACACTCAGAACTAATTCTCCAAGAGTTTTTTACCCAGAAAACAACGGAAGAGAGGGCCTGTTTATAAATCTCGTTGCCCTTTCTTTTTTAATTT
>CAYMMJ010000037.1:0-5061 GCA_964391535.1 uncultured Candidatus Saccharibacteria bacterium | reverse complement strand
CAGTTGATAACTTAATTCCTCTCTCCCCCACTAAAGTATCATATTTTTGAGGAAATGATTCAATAAATTGATGAGCGTTTGCCGCTTTTGCTGCAGAAATTATCTCCTCGTCTGTAGCATTAGGTTTGCCGTAACGGATGTTATTTTTTACTGTATCATTGAACAAAGAAATCTCCTGAGGAACATAAGCTATAATCTTTCTTAAAAAGCGAAGGTTAAGATCTCTAATATCTATACCGTCAAGTAGAATTTTTCCTTTTTGAGGCCTAAAATAAAGAGAAATTAAATCAACAAGAGTGGTTTTTCCCTCACCGCTTCCTCCAACCAAAGCAATTTTTTGACCAGCTTCGGCAACAAAGCTAATGTTTTTAAGAATTGGTTTCTTTTCCTTGTAAGCAAAACTTATATTTTTGAATTCGACTCTACCTTGAGGATTATCTATTACTCTGCCCTCTTCATTAAAATCTTCTATTTCTTCTTTTAACAATAATTCTAATCTTTTTATAGTTGTAATGCCGGTTCTGAAAGCTTTCCAATGAAAACCAAACGCTTTTAGAGGAACCTTTACCAACCCTAGATAACCCAGAGACATTATAAGTTTACCGGGCGAAATCGATCCCCTCGCCAAAAGTAAAATGGCTGTTCCAAAAACTATCACAAACGCTATAGCATAAAAGACATCTTGCCATAAATGAAGCGAATACCACAATCCAACGAATCTCTTAAATACCCTCGCAAGTTTTTGCTTGAAATCTTTTTCTGTTTTTTGTAATTGAAAATCCTCAGCAGCACATGATTTAATAACTCGGACATTAAAGATAGCATCGTAAAGATTTCCAAAAGCCATCTCATAGGCTTTATTTAATTCAGACTGCCCTTCAACTAACGGCTTAGTTTTGTAAATTGTTATAGCAAAATATCCCAAAACCATTAATACTATACCCACTGCAAGTTTCCATTCAACAAAAAATAGAACTAAAATTCCAAATAATATAGAAACAAGATGAGGCAAAAACCAGAAAACAATATCATCTATAATTTGAAAAAGATATCTATTGGCTCTTTGAATCCGGGAAAATATTTCACCGGTTTTCTTCTCATTATGAAAAGCCAGAGGTAAATTTATAATATGGCTGGCAGCACTGCAGGTTAAATCATTAACTGCTTCCACTCCTACAGAGCTACCCCGGAATCCCACCAATCTTGATATAAAAGCCGAAGTAACACTCATTAATGTCCAAATACCCAAAAGCGCAAAAACAAAAGAGATATCTGTGCTTTTAATTGAGATTAAGTCAACCAATCTGCCATAAACAAAAGGTACCAGAGCAGTCAAAGCAGAAGCTACCATTGCCAAAACAGCAAGGCGTTGAACCTCCCGCTTGTATTTTCTCAAATATTTCCAAAGGAGTTTTACTTCATCAAAAATTTCCATTTTTTTATCTGTTAAAATACCAATTTAGAACCTCTTTGGCAACAGGCAGGGCAGCAAATTTAACTCCTTCAACATCTTCAATAACAACAGTCAACACCATTTGGGGATTATCATAAGGAGCAATAACTGTAACCCAGTTATGATAAAAACCTTCGCGGGGAGTCTCAGCAGTTCCTGTTTTTGAAGCAACTTTTTGAGGTAAATCTGACAAAACCCGGCTAGAACCATAAATTACTCCTTCTCTCATCCCTTCTCTTACAATTTTTAAATTCTCGGGATCAATAAATCCCCTCCTTATAATCTGCGGTTTAAATTTTTTGATTATTTTTGGCGCCGCGGCCGACCCTTCTATAATTTCTTTTACAACTTGAGGTTTGTATAAAGTGCCGCCATTAGCAACAGCAGAAAAAGCAACCGCTACCTGCAAAGGACTTACTACTATATCTCCCTGACCAATAGATAGATGGTAAGTATCTCCTATTGTCCAGATTTTTGCTTGAGGATCTTTGAAATAATTTTCTTTCCATTGGGGATCAGGAATTCTTCCGTCTATCTCGCCGGGCAAATCTATGCCGGTTTTCTTACCCCAGCCAAAAAGCTCAAGATATTTTTTAATTCTCTCCACTCCCAAACCTTTGAAATCTTTATATCCCCCTCCAAGCATATAAAAATAAACATTACAGGATTCTGCTATTGCTTTCCGAAGATCTGTCCATCCATGAGTCTTCCAATCCAAAAAAACAGATGGTTTATCAGGAAAATAAGGATTAGGAATAACAATTTTTCCCTCGCATAAAATATCTTTATCGGGATCAATAATTTTTTCCTGAAGAGCGGCTGAAGCCATTAGGGGTTTGATTGTCGAACCTACAGGGTAACCCCCGGAAACTATTCTGTTAAAGAGAGGGTGATAAGGATTTTGGTTGAGTTTCTGAAATTCTTTATCAGAAATTCCCTGTGAGAAAAGATTATTATCAAAAGAAGGAAGACTTACCATTGCTAGAATCCCGCCAGTGTTTGGATCTATTGCAACAGCAGCTCCTTTTTTGGACCCCACATTTTTCATACTTTTTGAAAGAGCCTCGGTAAGTTTTTTCTGAAGATCTGCATCCAGCCATAAAACCAAACTTTCTCCTGACTTGGGCTCAGAAAAAACCTTCTCTGAAATTTTATTTCCTAGGGCGTCTTTCTCAACTATTTTCTTGCCCGGTTTTCCACGAAGAACCTCTTCATAAGACTTTTCTAATCCTTGTTTTCCAATATAATCAGTCACTGAATAATTTCCTTTTTTTCTTAATTCTTCTGCCCCTATTTTCCCGCAAAACCCAATTAACTGAGAAAAATCAGGTCCATCTATATAATCCCGAATGGTGTTTTCTTTGATTGAAAAACCAGGAAAATTTTTTATTTTGGTTTCAAGCAAAATCAGCGTATCGCGGTCTAAATTCTCTTTAATAAGAACAGTGCTGAATTCCGACTCTTTAATTTTTTTCTGAATCTGGCGAGGGTCTTGAGAAATAATATCCGAAACCTCTGTTATAATTTTCCTCTTTTCCTGCTCAGGCCAAGGAAGCTCTTTGATATTTACCACTAAATCATAACTTGGCTTATTAAAAACCAGCTGCTTCATTGAACTATCATAAATCACTCCTCTTGTGGGCTGAACAAGATAAAGTCTCTGAACGTTTTTTTCGCTTAATTCTGAAAACTTTTTTCCTTCTATAACTTGAAACTGAAAAACTTTCGCAAAAAAGAAAGCAATCATAGCAAGAGAAAGAAAATAAAAAATCTTCAATTTTTTCTGAGAAAGAGGAAGTTCAAATTTTCCTTCTGAAAAACCAATCTCTTCTTCTTTTTTTTGAGCAAGTTTGTCTAAAAACACCTCGTGGGGTTCTATTTCTTGTCCTGTTTTTTTTATTCTTCCAAAACCTTTGGAAAACATAGTTTTATTAAATAAAAACAAAATAACCCTATTAGCAAATTATAAATTATTTCTGCTAAAGTAAGTTCTTCGAAGCAAAAAGAGAAGGAAAATTTTACAACGGCGTCAATGAAGAGTACTCCGATATTGTAGAGCACAAATATTAGAAAGAAAATAAAAATAAAATGAATGATTTTTCTTTGATGAAATAAATCTAATATTTTTTTTGCCAAGAAACTTAAAAATATCAGCAAAAAAACAGATGTCCCTATATAGAAATCAGAAAATACATCCAAGTAAAATCCTCCTATTCCGGCTATAAAAAGACCTGAAAGCTCTTTTGGTTTCTCAAAGAAAATTATAAGGATTACGGCAAGTAAAACAAGATTAGCAACTCCGCCAAAAAACTTGAAATGCACAAAAAAACTACTTTGTAAAATAGCCAAGATATAGAAAAATAGAGCAAAAAATAAAAATTTTTTCATTATCAAAATATCGGAAGTATAAAATAAACTTTTAATAACGAGTAATAATAAACACTTTTCTAAGTTCGCTTGGGTTAAAAAGCAAAGAAACTTTTATTTTTTGAAATGGACTAATGTCTGTTTTTTTGACCTCTTTTACTTTTCCGACCAAAAGCCCTTTGGGAAAGATCCCTCCTAAAGAATTGGTTACTATTATCTGACCTTCTTTTACATCTATATTATAGGGAATTTTTTCCAGCAAAAGATCTCGATTTCCCTGCCCTTTAATCAATCCTACTGTCCCGTTTTCTAACTCAACTGGAAAAGAATTAGACGGATCTGATATTAAAACTACGCGAGAAAAATCATTACTAACTTCTTCAACCTTTCCTATTAAAACCTTTTCTTGCGTTATAACAGGCATCGCCTTTTTAATTCCTTGTTCTGACCCTTTGTTTATAAGAATAGTGTTTTTTGAAACATCCTGACTTAAAACATCTGCAATCTTTAGTTGAAAGTCTTTCTCCATTCCTAAGTTTAGTGCTTCGCGGAGCATCTCGTTTTCTTCTTTTAGTTGATTAAGTAAAACTATTTGCTGGAGTAATTTCTGATTTTCTTTCCTGAGTTTTTTGTTTTCTTCATTTATCATTTCTGCTCTAAAAATTCTGTCAAAAAATCCAAAAGTCCTTCCTCCAGAATCCCAAAGTCTTTTTTGAAAAAACACAGACTTCAAATAAAAAAAGTTTTTAACTTGTTTGCTAAAAAATCCAAAAAAAATAACAACTACAACCAAAAAAATAACCAAAAGTACTTTAAGTTTTTTGGGAGAAGAACAAGAATACATATCTATATTTTATCATTATATACCCAAAAAAGCCAAAATTAAAAAGGAGACACTCACGGGGGCTACCTACTTTCGCGCAGAAAACTGCACTATCATCGGCCTTGGCGTATTTCACTTCTGTGTTCGGTATGGGAACAGGTGGGACAACGCCAGTATAGCCCCCATGACTATCTCCTTTTTAATGTTTTAATGATTGCCAATTACTAGCCAAGAGAAGACATATGGCCTATTAGTAGCGCTCGGCTGAACTCATTGCTGAGCTTACACCTGCGCCCTATCAAGGTCGTAGTCTCCGACCGGCCTAGGAGTCCTAATCTTGGGATGGGCTTCGAGCTTAGATGCTTTCAGCTCTTATCCCTGCCCAACTTAGCTACCCAGCGATGCTCCTGGCGGAACA
>CAYMMJ010000036.1:0-5237 GCA_964391535.1 uncultured Candidatus Saccharibacteria bacterium | reverse complement strand
TTCCTGAACCATTTGGTGTCCTGCCATTGACAACCATGGTCTTTGCAACTTTCTTTGTTGTCCATTTCTTTACATGGATAAGGAGTTCCTGTACAACGACCTGGTCCTACACTAATCCATTGACAAGAAGGACAATATCCGCAGCTGGTTGCATCGGTTAATTCTCTACATTGACAATCTCCTTTACATACTGGAGGAATCACGCTTCCGCTTGGACTACAAAGAGGACATAACTTACACTGATTCTGATCATATCTTGAGCAATTACAGGATCCAAAACAAAACCCTTGTGTTTCCCAATCACATCCATGTTTAAGACACTCTTGAGAATTATGATATTTATTGCAAGAAACAGGTGTTCCACTGCATTCTCCCTCACAACTTCCATCCTGTGTGCAAGAAGTATATTGAGTTGAGGGATTTTCCATCTTGTAACAGGTTCCTGATCCATCATCAGAACATCCTTCTGACGGATTAACATAGAATGATCCTGCTGAAGGACATGAATCAGAACATCCAGGGTCTATGAAGTAATCAACTAGCAATCCATAGTTGGAATATCTACACTCTGGATCACAGGAACCTCCTGTTCCCCAGCAACCTTGCGGTGGAGGTGGCGGGGTACTCAAAACATAACTAATTCTTCCTACTTCATTGATATTTATAGTGTGAGTGGCGTATCCATCGGTCAAAAAAATATCCCCCACCACAGAAGGTCTGCCATCTAGTTTAGAAAAAACAACTTCTGATAAGCCACTAAAGGAAATATCCGAAGAGACACCAAAAACTTCTTCGTCGTCGTGATTTGCATAAGAATCGCCTCTGAATAAAATATATTTTTCGCTGTGTCCTTGTCCCAAAAAAACACCAAAACTGTAATCCGATTGTGATACGGCTTGAAGACGAGCCCTTCTTAGGGCTTGAATTACTCCCTCGGTAGTATCATCCAACTGTTGACTTCTATAGAAATGAATCCCTAATGGAATACTTAGGGCTAACAAAATCAGTATAATCCCAATAACAATTAAGACTTCGATGAAGGTAAAACCCTTCATATTTATTTTCTTAAGCCGCTTAGGCTATGAGCAATCTTATAAATCGGCATAATAATAGAAATGGCTATAAAACCAACCACAAGCCCGACCACAATCAGCAGCATCGGCTCTAAAATTTGAGACAAGTTTTTAGTAGCATTGTCTATTTCTTTTTCGTAAAACTCTGCTAAATAAAACAAAGATTCATCTAAACGACCTGTTTTCTCTCCCGTGCTAATCATTCGGGAAAAAACTGGAGGGAATAATTTAGGATTCCCTTTAAGAAACTTAGATATCTCCTGCCCTTTCTGAACTTTTGTGACAGATTCTTTTAAATATTTTCGGTAAACTAAGTTGTTCAAGGTCTTCGCAGTAATATTAAGAGCTTCTACTATAGGAACCCCGCTCTTCACTAAAGTGCCCAAAGTTCTTGCCAGATAAGCCAAATTAATATTTCTGTTAAATTTTCCTATTAAAGGAAGGCTTAAAACGAGTCGATGATTTAAAAATTTGACTGCTCTAAACTTGGAGATAAAAAACAAAAATCCCAAACCCAACAAAACTAAAACAAAGATAATAAATCCGAACGCCTGCATTGTTTTAATAAACCAAAGCAGAATTCTGGTAGGCAAAGGCAAATCAATGTTAAAACCTTCAAACAAAGGAAGAAGTTTTGGAAATATAAAAAAGGCAAGAAGACCAATAAGAGCAAATGTTGCTATTAAAATCAAGGCGGGATAAAGCATAGCAGAAGTTATTTTCTTTTTAAGGTCCTGGCTTTTTTCTAGCTGAATTCCAAGATATTCTAAACTTTCTTCTAAAGTGCCGCTTGACTCCCCTGTTTTTATAAGATTAACAAATAAATCATCAAAGACGTCGGGATATCTTGATAGACTTCTTGACAAAGATTCTCCGTTATCAAGGTCGTCAACTATTTTCTTTAAAATGGCTTTGAACTTTCTGGAGTTTGTCTCATTTTGAATTTCTAAAACCGACTCACGCAAAGGAACACCGGCTTTTATCATCATTCTAAGATGCTTTACAAAAAGAAGTTTATCAAAGAAGGAAACCTTACCAAAAAACGGAATCTTTATTTCTTTTTTCTTCTTTTTCTTTAGAGGATCTAAAGAAAAGACAATCAAATCCTTTTCTAAAAGCAATTTCTTTGCCTCTTTTGAATCAAAGGCTTCAATAATCCCTTCTTTAATTTCTCCCTTTTTAGTTTGAGCGCTGTATTTAAATTTCATTCTTGTTATTGTTTTGTAACCCGAATAACTTCCTCAATTGTTGTAATGCCCAAAAGAGCTTTTTCTATTCCATCTTCCAGCATAGTGGTCATACCGTTTTTAATTGCCTGCTTTTGAATTTGATCGGCATCGGCTTTTTCCATAATCAGCTTCTGGATATTCTCTTTCATCTCAAGCACTTCAAAAATTCCTGTTCTACCAAAATATCCTGTGTTAACACAAGCTCGACACCCTTTGCCCCGAAACACCCTAATTTTTTTCTTCCCTTTAAATATCTTCTTAAGCAGTTCTTCAGACAGGTGAAATTTTTCTAAATCTTTCTTTGTAATTTCGTAACTTTCCCGACACTTGGTACAGATTCTCCTTACCAAGCGCTGAGCAATAATAATATTCACAGAAGAAGCAACTAAAAATGGTTCTATTCCCATATCAATCAGACGAGGCAAATTAGTAGCAGCAGTATTTGCATGCATGGTGGATAAAACAAGATGTCCTGTCATTGCTGCATTGATAGCAATACTAGCAGTTTCGGGATCACGAATCTCGCCCACCATAATAATGTCAGGGTCTTGTCTAACAATTGAACGAAGCCCTTTAGCAAAAGTAATATTTGTTTTTGGATTTACCTGAATCTGGTTTACTCCTTCTATATCGTATTCCACCGGATCTTCAATAGTAGAAATGTTAACTTCTGGCCTGTTTAATATTTTTAAAATGCTATAAAGAGTAGTTGTTTTTCCACAACCAGTAGGACCACTGGAGAGTATCATTCCAAAAGGTTTTTTAATAGCGGCTTTAACTTTTTTTAAATCTCTTCCCAGGAGACCTAATTTTTCTAAATCAAACTTTCTAATCCTCTCAGAAAGCAAACGCATCACTACTTTCTCTCCTTCGGTCACCGGAACAATTGAAACTCTAATATCAAATTTTTCTTTTCCAAATTCAGCAATAAATTTACCATCCTGGGCAGCGAAGTGCTCATCAGTTCTAAGTTTTGCTAAAACCTTCACGCGAGAAACAATTAAATCGTGAATGCTCTTCGGTAAACTCAAAACATTATGCAAAATTCCATCTATTCTAAACCGAATTCTTGTCTCTTTCTCAAGCGGTTCGATATGAATATCCGAAGACCTGTTCTCATAAGCATATTGAATAATAGTATCTACTATTTTAATCACGGGAATCTTTTCTACTCCTGTCTCTCCTTCACGAATCTTTTTTAGTTGTGTTTGGATAATGTCAGCAAATTCTTCTTTGATTTCTTTGCGATAAAACTTTAGCGCCTCTCTGATTGCTGAAGGCGTAGCATAATAAACTTTTACTTTTTCTCCTGTTTTTTTCTCGAGCCACTTAACCATCTTATAATCTTTCGGGTTTGCCATTGCTATTTTTAGTCCATCTTTTGTCTTATCAAAAACAATAACCTGCTGCATTTTAGCAACAACTTCAGGAACAATCTTCAAAACATCGCTGGATATATTCTCTTTCTTAAGGTCAACAAATGGAAGAGAAAGTTCTTCTGCGATAAGGAATCCTAATTCTCTATCAGAGATAATATTGTGTTCCACAAGCACTTCTTCGAGAGACATATTTCTCTCTTTTGCTTCTTTCAACGCTAAATTAAAGTCTTTCTCTGCCACAAACCCTGGCTCAACCAGCATTTTTTTTAATTTTTCGGGTTTAAATAGCATAAACAGGACACTTATATAATTATACAGAAATTAAGAAAAAATAACAAAAAGGAGGCAACAAATGCCTCCTCTAAATTTGTGTTTTAGAATAATTATTTTTTCTTTTTATGCCTCATCTTTTTTCTTAACTTTCTCATTTTATGCTTCCTGATTTTTCTTCTTTTTTGTTTTCTTTTTGTCCCCATAATTTTAATTGCTCTTTAATATTTAATAACCTTTTATTGCTCAATTTATATTTTATTTTATGTCATTTAAGGAAATAATACAAACCTAAAAGCACTTAAAATATTTATTGTTTTGCAATACAATAAAGAAAGATGATAAGAAAAATACTCCATCATAAATATTTTCTTTGGAGCTTGATCGTAGGAATAGCAATTTTTCTTGTCTTCAGTTATCATCTTCAAAGACAACTCGTGGATATTTACAACACTCAGAGATCAACCATAGTCTTAGATAGAAATCAGAAAATTATTTATGCCCAGCCAAACCAAAAAGGAAACTGGGTAATTTCTTTAGATAAGGTTCCTAATCGTTTCGAAAAACTTATTGTTGCTAAAGAAGACAGGTACTTTTATTATCATTTTGGACTCAACCCATGGAATAGTTTCAGAGCTCTCCTGGGATATTTTGGCTTTGGCTCAAAGAAAGCATCCAGCACTATCACTCAACAGCTAGTCAAGATCTTGCTTGGAAAAGAGTTAGAAAGAAATATAAAAAATAAAATTATTGAAGTTCTCTATTCATTAGCTCTCGAGACATATCAAAGTAAGGCCACTATTCTTAAAATGTATACAAATTCCATCTACCTTGGTCATCATGCTCAAGGATTAGCAGAAGCAAGCTATCTTTACTTCAATACCTCTCCAGAATTTTTAGACGACGGCCAAATCCTTCAAATACTTGCTACTATCAGCAGTCCTGTAAAGAATAATCCTGCCAATCCGGCAAACAAAGAAATGGCTGAATCTTTAGCTAAAAGAATACTCTCTCCCAAGAGATTATCTTCTTTGCACTTCACAGACTATCGAACCGTTAGAGAAAATATAAAAAAGCGTCGTCACTTTAGTACCTGTTACTTTGAACTGAAAGATCTTATTGGCCAAGAAAAAAACCAAAAGGTTACTGTCACCATAGACAGACAACTAAGCGAAGAAATAAGAGCAATTGTCCAAAGGAATATAGAGGATTTTAGGCCAAAGAATGTCAATAATGCTGCGGTGATTGTAATTAAGATCCCTGAGAATGAATTACTGGCAGTCATT
>CAYMMJ010000035.1:0-5298 GCA_964391535.1 uncultured Candidatus Saccharibacteria bacterium | reverse complement strand
GAGAGCCAACTAAATAAAAAAAGGCCCACAAGCTATAAAAGCTAGGGGCTATTTATATTTCGTTTTGGCGCTTAGTTAATATGAGGAATTTTGGCAGCTCTCCAGTCAATATTAATCCAGGAATATTCTGTATTGCCATGCTCTATAGTTCCCAAGATTACCTTGGTAAGGTGGGGTAATCCCCAATAATTATGTCTCCAATTAGCCCTTAAACAGTTACGGAACGTTGCTGATTTAATGCCTATCCCGAAGAGATTCGACAGAACATTGTCCGGCTCGAGAAAATTGTTATCTGTTATTGTGCAATAACTCTCGGTAGGATAATAGAAATTAATCGAGATACCTGTTTGATACCCAGCAAATGTATTACCGGATATCTCAAGATTGAAGGCTCGTGAAGTGTATATACACTGTGAATCTCCCCAGAAATTATTGTTTTCTATAACATTGAAGGAGTTATAGACCTGAACGCCGACAGTATCTAAGCCAATAGAGTTACCGGAGATAACGTTTCCAGGACTCCAGATAACAATTCCGACATAACTGTTAAGTATTGTATTATCTTTTATAATATTGTCGTTTCCTTTCACCTCAATTGCTTTTCGCGCTTTGTCTCCCATAATTTTGAACCCTTGGATAACACAAGAGTCTCTGTAGATCGAAATAATGGGACTGCTTGTACCAGTAGATCCTATTACAGGAACAGCCGGACCATTGGGATCACTTGCGCCCTTGAGAGTAATCGATGACTTATAGATATTAAGAGTTTCGTAATAGACTCCTCCTCGAACTAATACTGTGTCTCCTGGTTCAGCGGCTGCTATTCCTTGAGAAATGCTTGTGTAATCACCATCTCCGTCGTCATCAACTATAATTGTCTTGCCACCGCTTCCTCCTTCACTGCTAACTATCTTTGCTAACGAAGAAAAACTGAAAGATTCGAAGATTAATAATACTACCACCAGCGCCCAAAATATTGTCTTTAAAACTTTTTTCATTCATTTCGCCTCCATATTTTGTTTTCAAACTTCCAAGATTACTTGGAAGGCGAGAAACACATATTTTTTCTTCCTCGCATTCATATTATACCATATACTTTTATATTTTGTCAAGGCATATATTAGACGTCTTTTGCCAAAAATGATACACTAAAAAACAACAAATAAAAATAGCTATTTGATTCTTTTTTCAAAGATTATGTTAAGACAAAGCGTTTTTTACAAATATCCCCTGCTTTACCAACAAAGTCTAAAACTGATTCATAGAAAAAACTTAAAGCGGCGATATCAATTGATTGCCTCTTTTATAAAAAAAGGAGAAAAAGTATTAGAACCTGGATGCGGAACAGGATTTTTGGTAAATTTTCTCCCCCAGAAATCTTTTTATTTTGGATTCGATCTTAATAAGAACTTCATCAACTGGGCTCAAAGAAAATACAAAGATTCAAATTTTTACTTAGGAGACGTGCTTAATTCCCAAAGTTACTTTCCTGTCGATGTAGTCGTCGTTTGCGATGTTTTACACCATATAGAATCCTCTAAACGAGAGGCTTTCTTAAACCATTGTTGGAAATCAGCCAAAAAGAAGCTGATTATTTGTGAACCAAAAGGAAAGACTTCTCTTGTATTAGGAAAAAAGTTTTTTGAATATTTTGAACAGGACGGAATAAATAAAACAAAATCAGAAGACCTCTGGACGGAAGAAGAGTTAAAACAAAAGATAAAAGAAGGTTTTGGAATTATCCCAGATAATATCTCCCGTCATATAGAAGAAATCGGCAAAGACATCCTCTGTGTTTTTTATAAAGAAAATAATCTTGGTTTGGTCTCGAAAAAAATATCAGCAGTTATTCCTGTTTTCAACGAAGAAAAAACGGTTGGAAAAATAGTAGAGACCTTCCTGAAATCCGATTTAATAGACGAAGTAGTTTGCATAAATGACGGGTCAACAGACAAAAGTCTTAAAATCCTTGAAAGTTTTGGAAGAAAAATAAAACTCATAAACCTAAAACAAAATAAAGGAAAAGGATATGCTCTTGCTAAAGGAATAGAATCAGCAAAAGGAGATGTTATTGTTTTCTGGGATGCTGATTTTCCTAATCTTTCTTTAGAGCATATAGAAACTTTGGTTAGACCTGCTCTGAGAGGAAACTTTAAAGCAATTTTGGGAGTTCCTGTTAAAAACAGGTTTCAATTTTCTCTTCCAACACGTGTATATTTAACCGGCGAAAGAGCTTATCCTAAAAAATTCTTGCTTCCTCACCTTGACGAAATGAAAAAAACAAGATTTGGAGTAGAAATTTTCCTGAACCGACTAGCCAACAAAGAAGAAACCCATATTGTTTCTCTAAAAGGTCTTGTTTTTCCTTATAAACACGAGAAAAGAACATTAACGCAGGCATCAAAAGAATATCTTATAGAAGCAATAGAAATGGCAAAAGAGTTAAGTAAAAATAAATCAATTTTGCCCGAAGATCTCCGAATAATTGAAAGCATGAAAGATATTACCAGTTTAACAGAGTTAAAAGTAAAAATTAGACAAATAAAAGACAAAAAAATAAAAAAGTTATTTAAAGATTATATTCTAAAATATATCGAGATTATTAAAAATAATCTCGGAAAGTTTTAGTTATGTCATCAAAAGTGTTTTCTGCTGCTGTAGTAGGATTAGACGCCCGGACTGTTGAAGTAGAAACTGACATATCCTACGGACTAAGACACTTCGAAATTGTAGGATTGCCAGATAAAGCAGTCCAGGAATCAAAAGAAAGAACAAGAGCAGCAATTAAAAGTTCTGGCTTCAAACCTCCTCATCATTACCCCCAAAGAATTCTGGTAAATCTTGCCCCCGCTGATTTAAAAAAGGAAGGTTCCTGTTACGATCTTCCTATCGCTCTTTGTTATTTGCTTGCCTCAAAGCAAATAAAATTTTTTGCCCAAGATAAAATTATAACCGGAGAGCTGGCTTTGGACGGAAAATTAAGAAAAATAAAGGGCGCTCTTGCCTTAGCAATCCTTGCCCAAAAAAAGAACTACAAAGAAATTATTCTTCCTAAGCCAAATGCTCCCGAAGCCGCTCTTGTAAAAGGACTGCGTGTAATTGGAATAGAAACATTAAAAGAAGCCGCAGAATACCTCGAAGGTAGAAAAGAAATTCTGCCCTTTCCAACAGACATTTATTCCAAAAAAACAGAGGATAAATATTCCATTGATTTGGGATTTATCAAAGGACAAGAATACGCAAAAAGAGGATTAGAAATTGCTGCTGCCGGAGGACATAATCTTTTAATGATAGGGCCGCCAGGCGCTGGCAAAACTCTCTTGGCAAAATCTATCCCTACTATTCTACCTCCTCTCTCTTTCAAAGAATCACTGGAAGTAACAAAAATATACAGCATTGCAGGTCTTCTTTCCGAAGAAAGGCCTTTAATTAAAACAAGACCTTTCCGCTCGCCTCATCATACCTGCTCTGAAGCCGCGCTTATTGGCGGAGGAAATCCTCCTTTGCCTGGAGAAATCACTCTTGCTCACCATGGAATTCTCTTTTTGGACGAATTTCCCGAATTTCATCGCGATGTTTTAGAATCTCTTCGTCAGCCAATGGAAGAAAGACTTATTGTTGTTGCAAGAGCCCGTGCTAGAATAAAATTTCCAGCAAATTTTACCCTGGTAGCTGCGTCTAATCCCTGTCCTTGCGGATATCTCAATGACCCCACCAGAGAATGCAGGTGTACTTTTTCTCAAATCCAAAAATACCAGAGAAAGCTTTCTGGTCCCATAATAGACAGGGTAGATGTTTTTGTAGAAGTCCCGGCTGTAAAGTATGAAAAATTAATCGAAATTGATACAAAAAATTCAAGCGAAATCATAAGAAAGAGAGTTGAGAAAGCCCGCCAAATTCAAAAAGAAAGATTCAAATCAGAAAATTCTAACCAAATCACAAATAGCGAACTTACAATTGAGCAAATTAAAAAATACTGCCAAATTGATTTAGAATCCCGTTCTCTTTTAAGAAAATTTGTCAATTCGGGAAAACTTTCTGCCCGTGGATACCATCGGGTTTTAAAAATGGCACGAACCATCGCCGACTTGGAAGGAAGAAGTTCGATTTCTTTCTCTCATATAAGCGAATCTCTAATGTACAGAACTAAAGAATAAAAAGAACCTTTCCAGAAAAAAGGTTTTTTTGCTTTTTTGCTTTTACAAATTATCTTTTTACGGAGCAAAAGGGTTTCGTGGCGGATTTCCCTGCGAACTATACAGGCCGAAATGCAGATGACAGCCGGCAGGACCTGCTGGGATAGTTCTTCCTGAATATCCTATCAAACCAATAAGTTCTCCTTGAGATACTTTTTGGCCCGCTGAAACCAAGATTTTTTGAAGATGACCATAATGAGTGATTAATCCGTTGGGATGAAGGATTCTAATATAATTACCTGCCCCGTGGTTGTATCCATACTTAATTTTCAGAACTTGGCCTCCAGCAGCAGCAAAAACAGGTTTTCCGCAACTTCCACCGGTATTAGCAAAATCCACAGCATTATACCAATGAAGACCTTGAGTAATTCGATAAGGAGACGACACGGGAACAATAAAATAACTTGAGGCCACAGGAATCTGATTTAAAGAATAGGCATACGTCTTTTTTAAAGCGGGTCGAACTCCCCCAGGAACAATTAAAATATCTCCTATATAGATATCTCCTTCTTCTGAAAGTTCGTTAAAAGCAATAATATCATCAACCTTTACTTTATAGGTTTTGGCAATCTCGCTTAGGGTATCTCCTTTTTTTACATGATGAATTACTCCAGACACAGGCAAAATAATTAACTTCTGGCCCGGACGAATTACTGAATTCTTGCCCAAATCATTTGCCCAAAGTAAAGTGTTTAGAGATATGTCGAAGTTAGCAGCAATAGAACTTAAAGTATCGCCGGCTTGAACAGTATATTCTGTAATTTCTTTTTTTTCGTCAAAAGTTCCTTGCGAAAGCGCCCCTAGTGTTTTGGAAGAAAAAATCTGGGAGCAAGAAATCCCAGCTAAACTATTATTTTGGATAAATGTCAGATCAGGAGACTCAATTTGTGATTTTGTTTGAGGATTTACAAAAAGTTTCTGTTGAGTCTCAGAAAGGTTTTTAGCCGCTGGCGGACACGAAAAAAAATAGTGGCCCAAGCACAATCCAGCAGAAATAACTAAGACTGCTATCAAAAAAAACAGAAACTTACTTCGCAAAAATTCCAACATCTTGTTTTTAAAGATAACCAATATATTTTAGAAGTCAAGTAATTTCTCCACA
>CAYMMJ010000034.1:0-5694 GCA_964391535.1 uncultured Candidatus Saccharibacteria bacterium | reverse complement strand
CTAGGTGAGGTAATCGTTCCGATTCCAAAAAAGAATCGGAAAGGAAAGTCCGAACACCCTCCTTTCTTTTTTGGAAAGGAAAAAAGATAGCGGCTAACAGCCGTCGGTCGCAAGGCCAGAGGTGCGAACAGAGACGCCGAGACTCGAAAGGGTCGAGGTTCCAAGAGCGTTTTTGGCTCTTGGAAAGTCCCGAGAGAAATCTCGGGGGTGAAACGGCTAAATCCTTATCGGGTGCAAGAACAAACTTTTCGGCAATCTCCGGATTTGTCGAAAAGAAAAAGTAGTTCGCATGAACCGGCAAGTAATTGCTGGTCCAGAGAAATGATTACCACTTTTTCGGTAGAAATACCGAGAAAGTACAGAATTCGGCTTACAACCTAGTTGGGCTTTTTTGTTTTTTTTAAAAAAATCTGTAGAATATAAAGTAGTATTTCTGTAGAATATAAAGTAGTATTATGATTGCCCGTTTTTTTAATTCTCAAACAAAAACCGTTACTTTTGCCGCAGGGCTTTTGGCTTTTTCGGCTTTAGCGAGCCGAATTTTAGGTTTGATAAGAGATGGGCTCTTGGCTGGATATTTCGGAGCAGGTCTTGAAACAGATGTTTATTTTACTGCTTTTAGAGTTCCTGATTTTGTATATAATTTCTTGATTGTAGGAGGACTGAGTATAGCGTTCCTGCCGTTGTTTTCCGAGTATTATTCTCAAGATAAAGAAAAAGCATGGAAAATGGCTTCCAACATCCTAAATGTCTTTTTGGTTGCGCTTGCTGTTTTAAGTTTTATTTTCTTTTTGTTTACTCCTTATCTGATAAGCATTATTGCTCCCGGCTTTGGTCCAGAGGCGCGGAAACTTGCTGTCTCACTAACTCGTCTTTTGTTTTTAAGTCCAATTATCTTTGGGATATCAAACATTTTTTCGAGTATTCTTCACTACTTCAACCGGTTCTTGGTTTATTCTGTTGCTCCTGTTCTTTATAACTTAGGAATTATATTTGGTATTTTATTTCTTTCGCCTCGTTTTGGAATCTTTGGAGTAGGAATAGGAGTTATCATAGGAGCCCTGCTTCATCTTGCTATTCAAATTCCTTCGGCTATTGGCTGTGGATTTAGATATCTGCCTTTATTTAATATCAAACATCCCGCTCTAAAAGAAGTTATTCAGTTGATGATTCCCCGTTCTTTTTCAGTAGGCGCTCAGCAGATAAATTTAATAGTCATTACTGCTATTGCTTCTACTTTAGGAGTTGGCAGTATCGCTATTTTTAATTTTTCTAATAATCTTTATTATATTCCTATTGGAATTTTTGGAATATCTTTTGCTTTGGCTTCTTTTCCTCGGCTTTCAAAAGCATGGACTGAAGGCAGAAAAGAAGAATTTCTTGAAGATTTTTCTTCTGTATTCCGGCAAATTCTTTTCTTAGTAATTCCCACAAGTGTTTTAATGTTTTTGTTGCGTGCTCAGCTTGTCAGGATTATTCTTGGAAGTCTTGGTCCTGGAAGATTTGGGTGGCAGGATACTCGCTTAACCGCGGCTTGTTTGGGGGTGTTTAGCATAGGAATATTTGCCTCAGCGCTAATTCCCTTTATCTGCCGCGCTTTTTTTTCTTTTAAAGATACAAAAACTCCTACTTTTATTGCGGTTGGAGGGGTTACTTTGAATATTTTTTTAAGTGTTGTCTTTACAAGTATTTTAGAAAGTCATGGTATTTTCTATAACTTTATTGCCGGTATTCTTGATATCTCTGATATCAAAAACATATCTGTAGTAGGATTACCTTTGGCTTTTTCAATTTCGGTGATTTTTCAGTTTATTTTGCTTCTATATTTTCTTGTAAAGAAAATAGAAGGTATGAAAACAAAAGAAATTCTATCTTCTTTGCAAAAAATTATATTTGCTACTGCGGTTAGCGTTGTTTTTGTTTTGCTCGTAATTCATATTGTTGCTGGATTTGTCAATATGCACACATTTAGGGGAGTTTTCCTGCAGTTACTTTTCGGTGGGGGAGCAGGAATAGTTACCTATGCTGTTTTATCTTTTGTTTTGAAAATGCCAGAGTTAGGAATTATAAAATTGGCAGTTGTAAAGCAGTTCTCTAAAAGTCGTGATTGATAAATAGCACGGATATTATTAAAAAAAGGCATAGATGCCTTTTTTGTGTCTTGTCATATTGATCTAAATTTATTAGAATTGATTTAGCGAAAGAGAGCGGCTATCAGCCATCCGACCATACTCAAGACTACTAGAGATATCATAATTATCCAGAGTATTCTAAGTAATCTTTTGGGTTTTAATTTTGCCATTTTAATTAATTTATGTTTAAGAAAAAATTAAAACAAAAGGAATCTTTTTTAAATATTTCCATCTCGCTTATTTTAGGAGTTCTATTTTTTATAATAGTTATTTTTTTGATAATTTCAAATGTTAAAATGAATAAAAGAAGGGCTGAACTCAACGAAAGAATTTTTCAACTAAAACAAGAAATTCAGCAGCTTCAAGAAAGAAACAGTCAACTTAAAGCAGGGGTGGAAGAATCTTCCCAGTCAGATTATACAGAGAAGATTTTGCGCCAAAAAGGTCTTTATAAAAAGGAAGGCGAGAATGTAGTTGTGATTTTACCTCCGGAAGAAAAAAAACAAGAAGTTCAAAAAGAAGAAAAAAGTGTCTGGGAAAAATTTCTGGATTTATTTAAATTGCGGGATTAGTTGAGCGGTTCAACGCGACCTTCCCAAGGTCGAAAGACGGGTTCGACTCCCGTATCCCGCTCCAGGATTGTGCCGGTGTAGCTCAGTGGCAGAGCAGGGCTTTCGTAAAGCTCAGGTCGTCGGTTCAAGTCCGACCACCGGCTCTGTTTTTTTATTTTTGTGTTATAATAAAATTGGTTCTTTAAATGGTGTGTGTATTGTGTGGAAATGATATAGAAATAGGAGATTTCTGTGATCGCTGCTTTCAGTTGATAGATGTTGGTATGGAAATAGAAAATATTGCGGTAATTGTTCGTAGTTTATAAAACTATAAGGCGTTTTCTTGGCGCCTTTTAATTTACTTTTTGGGAAGAATATGATAAATTATAAAATACGGCTTTATGAAAGAAATAAAAGAAAAAATCGAAGAGATTAAAACAAACCTCCTTTATTTGGGGGACTGTCTTTGACGTTGTCGAGAAAGAAAAAAGAATTAAAGAACTAGAAAAGCAATCGCAAAAACCCGATTTTTGGAAAAATAAAGAGAGGGCTTCTGAAATAAGTAAAGAACTTGCCGAGTTAAAAGAAGAAGTGGAGCAGTGGAATAGTTTGAACAACGAACTGCTTGAGTTAATGGAACTTGTGAAGGTTTTGGGCACAGAGGACGATTTGATAGAGGAAGTTAAACAACGTCTTGAGACTCTTGAAAAAAAAGTCAGAAAAGAAGAACTTAAAAATTATCTTTCTGGAAAATACGATAAAGGAAATGCAGTGTTATCCATTTATGCGGGAGCAGGGGGACAGGATGCCGAGGACTGGGCAACGATGCTTTTGCGAATGTATGAGAGGTTTTGTGAAAAAAAAGGATTTAAAACAAAAATACTTCATCAGTCATTTGGAGAAGGCGGAGGACCCGAAGGAAGGATAGGGACAAAACAGGTAACAATGGAGATTAAGGGAAGATATGCTTATGGGTTCTTAAAGAACGAAAGCGGAGTTCATAGATTAGTGCGACTTTCACCTTTTTCTGCTCAGAATCTTCGTCATACTTCTTTTGCTTTAGTTGAAGTATTACCTGAACTTCCTTCTTCTGAGTATTTAAAGATAAAGATCAAACCCGAGGATATAAAAATGGAAACCTTTAGAGCGTCTGGCCCGGGAGGGCAGTATGTGAATCGGAGAGAGAGCGCAGTGCGTCTAATTCATATACCTACTGGTATTAAAGTTACTTGCCAGTCAGAACGTCTCCAGGGTCTTAACCGGCAGAAAGCCGAAGCCCTTCTTTACACTAAACTTTATCAGCATCAACTTTTGGCTCAAAAAAAAGAGCTAAAAGAAATTAAAGATTCCCAAAGAAAGACTTCTTCGGTCAATAAAAACTTGTCAGCAAGTTGGGGTAATCAGATCAGGTCTTATGTTTTTCATCCTTATAAGTTAGTCAAGGATTATCGGACCAAAGTAGAAACAAGCAAAGTCGAAGAAGTTTTAGACGGAAACTTAGATGAGTTTATTGAAGCAGAAATCAAAATTAAATAATGAGACAGTGGTGTCTTTTCAAAATGTTACAAAGGTTTACCCTCGAAATGTTGAGGCGCTAAGCAATGTTTCTTTTAAAATAAAAAAAGGAGAATTTGTATGTCTGGCAGGAAGGTCCGGATCAGGTAAGACGACTCTCCTTAAGTTATTAATGGGGGAAGAAAAACCTACTTCTGGTAGAATTTTCTTTGACGGCATCGAGGTGCAAAGACTTAATTCTAAAGATCTGCCTTTGCTGAGAAGAAGAATTGGTGCTATTTTTCAGGATTATAAATTGTTGTCGTCAAAAACTGTATATGAGAACATTGCTTATGTGCTTGAGGTAATTGGGTTTAGTAAGAAGGAAATCGACCAAGAAGTCCCGCAAGTTCTGGAAATAGTTGGTTTAAGCGATTGCGCTGATCATTTTCCAGAAGAACTTTCTGGAGGAGAAAGGCAAAGAGTGGCTATTGCCCGTGCTTTGATTACTCGACCCGAACTTGTCTGTGCTGATGAACCAACAGGTAATCTTGATCCTTATCATACTCGTGACATTATTCAACTCCTTTTGAAAATCCGAGAACTCGGAGCCACGGTCATTCTTTCAACCCATGATAAAGAAATAATCAATAGTTTACAAAAAAGAGTTATAACTCTAGATAAAGGTAAAATAATAAGAGATGAACAACGCGGAAGATTCATATGCTAACTTCTCTCAAAAAAATCATTAAGTTTAGTTTTGAGAACATTTCCCGTAATAAAGGATTGTTTCTTACTACTATTTTTATTATAGTTATTGCCACTTCTTTAATATCTGGCCTTTTTGTGTTGCGTCATTTGACCAATTCCTTAGTTGATTCTTTAAAAGATAAGGTTGATATAAGCGTATATTTTACATTAAATGCGCCCGAAGAAGAAATTATGAGAGTGAAAGAGCAACTTTCTCAAGTACCTGAAGTAAAAGAGGTAAAATATATCTCTAAAGAAGAAGCGCTGACAATTTTTAAAGAAAGACATAAAAACGATCCTGTAATAATGGAATCTCTTGAGGAAATAGGGGATAATCCTCTCGCAGCGCATTTGAATGTAAAGGCATGGCAAGCGTCTCAATACGAGCAGATTTCTAACTTCTTAGAAAGCAGTCCTTTTTCGGATATTATTGATAAAATAGATTACTATCAGAATAAAACAATTATTGAGAGATTGTTTTCTATTAGTGCTGCGGTTCAAAAAGTATCTTTTATCTTTATTATTGTCTCCGCTATTCTTGCTGTGCTGGTAGCTTTTAATACTGTTCGTCTTGGTATTCTTGATTTTAAAAAAGAGATTTCTATAATGCGGTTAGTTGGCGCTTCTAATTGGTTCATTCGTGGCCCTTTTGTGGTTCAGGGAGCCATCTCGGGAATGTTGGCAGTAGTGATTTCCTTAATTATATTTGCTGTGGGGTGTTGGTTTTTGACTCCCAAGATTGAGATACTATCTTCCGGGTTTAGTTT
>CAYMMJ010000033.1:0-5982 GCA_964391535.1 uncultured Candidatus Saccharibacteria bacterium | reverse complement strand
GTCTCATCAAATCCGCCAACTTGATTGTGAATCTTCCTTTTAACCATTATGAAGTGACCAGCGGCTTTTGGTTTAAAAAATTGAGAAACTCCCAGGTATAAATTAGCAATATCATACATTAAAGCATCTATATTCTTGTCACTCAATACCTGAATATAAGACGAGGCTATATCTAACTTTCTTTTTTTGAATTCGTTTAATGTTTCTTCAAGAAACTCCCTTGGTAAAACAACGTCTGAATCAAGAAACACCAAAATATCTCCCTTGGCAACTTCTGCTCCTCGGTTCCTCCCCACCGCAGGCATTCCTCCCTCTATAATCTTGCATCCCCATCTCTTTGCTACTTGGCAAGTTTTGTCTTTTGAGCCGGCGTCAGCAACAATCACTTCAAAATTTTTATAAGTTTGATTTTTAAGCGACTTAAGTAAAAGAGGCAGGTAATTTTCTTCGTTTAATGTTGGAATAATAATAGAAATCATCTCTTTTAAAAAATAATTTAATAACTGCTAAAGAATATTACTTTATGATATAATAAAATAAGAAATAATGAAAATCGGGTTTTTCACCAATACTTACCTGCCTGTTCCTTACGGGATGGAAACTTCTATCGAAGGTTTCCAAAGAAACCTCGAGAAATTAGGACACGAGGTTTTTGTGTTTGCTCCATATTATAAAGGATATAAAGATAAAAACCCACGCGTCTTCCGTTTTAGAGCAGTGAAAATTTTTAGAAAAAAAGAAGTTTACTTTCCATTTCCTTTCCTGCCAAAAGAGCACAAACTTAAAGACATCTTAAAAATTAAATTTGACATTGTTCATGCCCACTCGCCATTTAGCATGGGTTTATTTGCTAAATATATATCTTCAAAACAAAAAATCCCTTTTGTATACACTCATCACATTCAATATGCTGAATACGCCAAACTATATTTCAAAAAAAGACTAATTCCTCCTTCGTTGGCAAGGATATGGAGTAAGTGGTTCTCAAATCTTGCAGATTTAGTAATTGCTCCATCGTCAAAAATAAAGCACAATTTAGAAGAATATGGCGTAAGAAAAAAGATAACAGTGTTGGCTACCGGAATAAATACCGATGTTTTTAAAATCTCAAAGAGCGCAAAAAAAACACTCAGAAAAAAGATAAAAGTTTCATCAAGAAATAAAATTCTTCTGTTTGTGGGAAGGATAGAACTTGAGAAAAATCCTGGTTTTTTAATCGAAGTCCTTTCTAGAATACTAAAATTTAGAAAAGATGTATTGCTGTTAATGATAGGAGAAGGAAGTTATGTAGAAGAGTTAAAGAAAAAAGCAAAGAAATTAAAAATAGAAAAATCAGTAGTTTTTCTTGGAAAAGTCCCCCATCCTGAAATTCCTCTTTATTATCAAGGCGCAGATATTTTTGTCTTTTCTTCCCTAACCGAAACTCAGGGTATTATAATGCTTGAAGCAGCAGCCTGCGGCCTTCCTATTGTGGCATTATACGACAAGGTGTTTACTGATGTAGTTCAAAATAAAAAAAATGGATTTCTTGTGAAAGAAGAAAATCCAGATATTTTTGCCAAAAATATACTATATATTCTTAATAACCCTTCTGTGTATAATAAGTTCTCAAGTTCTGCTCGGAACACAGCCCGGCATTTTTCGGAGCTAAAACAAACAAAAAAACTCCTCAAGATTTACAAAAATCTTTTGGAGTAATTTATTTGTCTAAGTTTTTTAAAAAATCGTAGCAAGAAAGGGCTGATTTTGCTCCTTCTCCAGCAGCAATAATTATCTGTTTGTATGGCACAGAAGTTACATCCCCTGCAGCAAACAATCCCGGGGTTTTTGTTTTATTTGTGCCTAGTTCAATTTTAATTTCTCCTCTTTTTGTAAATTCAACTAAATCTTTTTCAATAAATCCTGTGGCAGGAACCCGACCAATCTGCACAAAAACTCCATCTACCCGAAGACTCTTTTTTTCTCCGGAATTTACATCGGAATAAGAAATTTCTCTAACAAAGTCATCTCCTTTTATTTCTTCTGCTTTCGCTGAAAGAATTACTTCAATTTTTTCTTCTTTTTTTACCTTTTCTTGTAGTACTTCATCGGCTTTCAGTTGAGAAGAAAATTCAAGGATATATACCTTTTTGGCGTATTTTGTCAAATCCAGAGCCGATTCCAGTCCACTATTCCCTCCTCCTACAACTGCTACTATTTTGTCTCTAAACATAGGAGCGTCGCAAATAACACAGTAAGATACTCCTTTTCCAATAAATTCCTTTTCTCCACGAATCCCTAAAGAACGCGGAGAAGCACCGGAAGCAACTATTGCTGTCCTTGATCGATATTCATTTCCTTGAGAACTTTTAATAACAAAGAAATCTTTTCTTTTTTTAAGTTCGACTACTTTTTCTTGTTTTATATTCGCCCCAAGACTTTCTAAATGTTCCTTCATTCTTAACAAAAGTTGAGCGCCGGATATTTTTATATCTCCAGGCCAATTCTCAATCATAGAAGATTCTCCTGCTTGTCCAACAAAATCATCTGTTATAAGAAGAGTATTTATTTTTTTCCTGATGGCGTAAATACCCGCCGTAATACCAGCAGGACCTCCACCAATAATTATTAAATCAAACATATTTTATAAAATAATGCTCAGAAATTAATGAATTACTTTAGAAATAGCCTCAATCAGATCTGTGGCTAAAATACTTTCTTTTTTCTCCTTAGCAGCAATCTCTCCCGCTTTACCATTAATAAACGCTCCCGCTTGAGCAGCAACAAAAGAACTAAACCCTTGAGCCATAATCGCTCCGCAAATACCGGCTAGAGTATCACCAGTTCCTCCCACTGACATATAAGGACTGCCTGTTTTATTAACTACTGTTTCTTTACCATTAGATATTACATCTGCTCCGCCTTTCAAAAGAATTGTAGTTTTTAATCTTTCTGCTTCTTGTAAGACAACTTTAATTCTTTCCTCAACGGATAAATTTTCTATTCTTCTTTGGGTAAGGAGAAAAAACTCGTAACTATGAGGGGTAATCAAAAATGGCTTTCCTGATAAAATATCAACTGTTTCCGCTATAGCATGAATAGCATCGGCATCAATTACTGCCGGAACTGAAATCTGAGAAAGGTATTCACAAATAACTTCTTTGGTTTCTTCGCTACGTCCCACTCCACCCCCTATTACCACAGCGATTTTTTTATGAGAAACAATCTCGGCGGACTTAGTCATTGAAATTAAAGTAGGAAGATGCTCTTTTTTTAGATAATCTCCTTCTAAAGGATAAGCGGCTAAATTTGGCGAAAAAGAAGCCACAATATCAGCGGCTCTTTTTGGAGCAATTATCTGAATCATATCTACACCTGCCCTAAAAGCAGCCAAAGCAGATAACGCTGGTGATCCCGAATAAAACTTTGATCCTCCTATAACCAAAAGCAAACCATGATCATATTTATGAACCTCGGATGGTCTTTTTTTGTAGACCTCTTTAATAATTTTTTGTGTAACCTCGGCCATATTTTTAGATTTCTTTAATAATTTTTTTAAGTCTTTCTCCGAAAGTGGGGTGTTTTAAAGAAAGATAAAAATTAGATTCCAACCAAGACAATTTAGTACCGCATTCAAGCCAGCGACCATTAATTTCGTATCCATAGATTGTTTTGCCACTTTCAATCATTTTTCTTAAAGCATTTGCTAAAATTATCTCTTTGTGTTTTGGAGCCGATTCTTTATCAAGCCAACTAAATACCTCTGCTGTTAAAACATATCTCCCAACAATAGCCAAGTTGGAAGGAGCTAACTCTTTTTCGGGCTTCTCCACAATCTTTTTTATTTTATAAAGACGGTTTGAAATTTTCTCAACACCTGCTATTCCATAACTTGGTATTTTTTCTTCACTTACCTGCTTTAGAGCAATTACCGGTGCCTGGGCAGTTCTGAAAACATTTATTAACTGCTCCAAACATGGTATTTTTGATTCAACGACATCATCGGCAAAGAAAACCCCAAAAGGGTTTTTCTTAATTATTTTTTTTGCCTGCAGTATAGCGTGGCCGTCTCCCATTGGTTCTTTTTGAGAAACAACGGAAAAGGAAATACCCTTGACAAGTTCTTTAATCGGGTAAAGTTCTTTTAGTAAATGATTTCTTTTTCTCTTTTTTAATAGTTTCTCCAGTTTAGAATCTTCTTGAAAATATTCCAGAATTTCTTTCTTTTTTGGACGTACCACAAAAATGATTTCCTTTATTCCAGAAAGTTTTGCTTCTTCAACAATGTATTGAATGACGGGTTTATCCACCAAGGGAAATAATTCTTTTGGAACCACCCTCGATAAAGGAAGGAATCTTGTTCCCAGTCCCGCAATTGGAATAACTGCCTTTTTTAACATATTATATTAAACTTATTTCTTCTTGGGGCGTGTGAGGGATTTAATTTTTTCTTTCCAAGGACTTCTTCTTAGAAAAGCAGGGACTTCCCATTTTTCTTCTTCGGCCAATCTTTTTTGTTCTTCTTCTTGAAGAGCCTTCTTTATTTCGAGAGCACTAAGCCTTTTCTTTTGCTTTTTTGATTTCTTCTTCTTTCTCTTTTTCTTCTTTACAGGTTCTTGCTTTTCTTGCTCCTTAATTTGAATTTTGGTTTCTTTCTTTTTTTCTTCCTTTTCTTCCCTTTTTTCTTTTTCTTCCTTTTTTTCTTCTATAGATTGAGAAACAACTGGTTGCATCTTTTTCTTTCTTTTATTATTTCCTACTACCAATAATGTTACCTTCATTGTTGACTTTTTCGAAGAAGGAAGCAAAGAAACTCCAAAGATAATTTTTGCCTGACGATTTAAACTAGAGAAAGTATTAGATATCTGTTCTACTTCTCTCATTTTTAAGTCATCTCCAGCAGCAATATTAAATAAAATTTTTTTCGCAGTTCTAATGTTAAAATCAAAAAGCACAGAATTCAAAATATCTTTAAGTATAGACTCTACTCTACCAGGACCTTTGGCTTGGGCTGTATTGAAATATAGTTTTTCTCCTTTTTGGTTAAAGATGGTCTTGAAATCAGCAAAGTCTATATTGATCAAACCAGGCTTGTAAATCAACTCAATAAAACTTGCTAGATTGTCAGACAAAATTCTGTTAAGATTCAAAAACGCATCTTCTAAGGAAGATTTTTTATCAATTACTTTAAAAATCCGCTGATTTTGAATTACCAAAAAAGCATTAAGATATGGCTTTAATTTCAAGAGAGCTTCTCTGGCTATTTGAGCCCGTCTTTCGCCTTCAAATTTAAAAGGCAAGGTAAAAATTCCTAAATTAATATTCCCAAGTTCATGAGAAATATTGGCAAAAACAGGAGTCGCTCCTGACCCTGTTCCACCTCCCAAAGAAGACACAAAAATACAAAGATCCTGATTTTTCAATATCCTCTTGATTCTTTGTTTCTCTTTTTCAGCAGCCGCTTTTCCTAATTCTGGATCCATTCCTGTACCTAAGCCACGCGTCATCTCCTGACCAAATTTAAACTTATATACCTTTCTTGGTAGCTTCTTTAAAGCCTGGGTATCAGTATTGGCAGCAACAAAACTTGCTTTCTTTATTTTTTTGGCAAGTTGAGCAACAATTGAACCACCTCCTCCACCAACTCCAATAACTCTTACTTTTGTTTTTTTGATTAAAAACTTATCTTTCATATTTATGTTATTTTATAATATCACAAGAATTAAAAAATAAAAATAGTGGCAAACAAATGCCACTTTAATCAAGAAAGTTAAATATCCAAGGAACAGAATAGGTATCTTTGCAATTGCTATCGTAATAAGTTCTATATTTTATATAGCATATCTTTTTTGTCAATCAGAATCCGGAAAAATCGGGAAATAAATCTCCCGATTAAAATATCACATTTATTTTTTAAAACATCCTATCTGGCTGCGGGGCTAGGGCTCGAACCTAGATTACCAGGGCCAGAACCTGGCGTGCTACCATTACACCACCCCGCAA
>CAYMMJ010000032.1:0-6557 GCA_964391535.1 uncultured Candidatus Saccharibacteria bacterium | reverse complement strand
TAAATCTTTACGAGAAGTAAAAATGATGCATTGAAGATATTTCGTCTTCATCTGTAATAACTCAGGTCGCGTTGGTTCTAAACCATGTTTTTTATTTCCATTAAAGGTATCTACAAAAATTATATTAAGTAGTTTTACCTTTCACACTAAAGTGTGTAGTATCTTGATTGCGAAAAGTCTGTTTTTCCCTAACGAACGGGTAAAATAATTTTGTCCACAAAAATAAAAAATGTTTTATTAGAATAAAATAACTTTCAATTATCTACGCGGGTATCTCTTCTGAAGTTTCTTGAATATATTTCTTACTTGCTAAATAAAACACAACAGCCATTACAGCTAAAACTACAATACTGAGAACAGAAAAACCCTGAAGCACCAAACCAATTATTCCTATAACAATTAAGTATATCGTTGATAAATTTACAATCTTATTTCTATCTTTAATAATATATTTCTTTTTCAGGAAATTTGCCGAATAAATCGTTGCTAACCAAATAGCTATGGCCATTACTATTGAGTAAAGTAAATACGTTAACACCGGTGGAAGAACTGGCAGAAATCCAATGAAGAATCCAAAAATAAACATCATTAGAAATGGTATCACAAATCCAGCAGTTAAATAATGCGTTGCAGCGATGTACCAATTTGCAGATCGTTTTCTCATACAAAAGTATGTTAATTAATTATTTTTTTATGATTTTTAATTTCTTTCTTCGACCTTTGTATTTTTCATTTTTGAGCTTGTTTTTTTAAAGCTACTGTAGCTTGAATATAACAAAAAATAATCCACAGAAATATATATAATAAAAAAATTAACAATGTTTTTTGTGGATGAAAGAAAAAAGGAACTCTTTCTAGAATAAATACCTCAACCATATTCACTATATAATAACCAGCAGCGAATAATATTAATGCTGGCACAAATGAATTCTTAATTGATTGACGAAAAAATGATTGTAAATTTTTGTCCACAAAATTATTTTACCCGTTCGTTAGGGAAAAACAGACAGAAAGTCTTGATCCTCGTTCAAAATAGGTTCGACTATTCTTAATTATTGCTTACCAAACAGGAAAAGTTAAATTTTTCGTACGAAAAATTTAACTTTTCCTGTTCAGTGGACCTAACGGGAGTCGAACCCATATCTCCCCGATGCGAACGGGGTGCTCTACCGTTGAGCTATAGGCCCTATTTTCGGGGTACCCAGACTTGAACTGGGACTAAATCCTCCCGAAGGACTCGTGCTACCGTTACACCATACCCCGTTTTAGGTAATCCAATATTTTTTCTTTGTCATCTCATCTCTTTTTATTTCTATTTTTTCTCTTTCTTTTCTTGCTTTTTTAGCAAGCTCTCTGATTTTCTCATCAGGAAGTTCTTTAAGTTTCCTAATTTCTTTTTCTAAAATCTCTTTCTTGTTTTTTTGAGGGTCTTCAAGAACCATTCCCAACAAAATATCTAAAACCTCTCCCACTCGTGGTCCGGGACCAACTCCCAGAATCTTCATCACATCTTTTCCTGACACTTTAAGCATTTTTACAGAAATAGGGTCTCGCGATACTTTCTCAATCACGTACCTCAAATGTCTTAATTTATAAGGTTCTGCCTTAGGACAGCCAGAACCAATGCGGTCGCACATTCTTACCTGAATAAGTTCATCTATATTTTCTTTTCCTACTCTTCTAAGTAATCTTCTTACAGAAGATTCTCCTACTTCGTCTACATTATAGTAAAACAAATGATATCTTACCAACTTAGCAATTTTTTCTATATCTTTTTTTGAAAATTTAAGACGCTCCAAAATCTGACAAGTCATTTTGGCTCCTACTATCTCGTGGTTGTAGAAAGTAGAATCTGGACCTTCTCCTCTTTTAACTCTAGGTTTGGCAATATCATGAAACAAAGCAGCCAAACGCACATATTTGTTAAAGTTTTTCTTGGCAGCATAATCCAGAGAACGCAAAGAATGTTCATAAACCCCATAGATATGGTGCTTGTTTTGGCTAACTCCATATCCTTCCTCTAGTTCTGGAACAATATACTTAAGAAGCCCGAGTTTTCTTAGCAATTCTACCCCTTTAGCGGCATTCTCTGACATAATAATTTTCATAAATTCGTCTCTGATTCTTTCTTTTGAAATAGCCCGAAGCCACGAAGCATTTCTTTTAATTGCTAAAAACGTATCTTTTTCTATTTCAAAATCAAGCACGCAAGCAAATCTGGCTGCTCTCATCATACGCAAAGCATCTTCAGAAAATCTATCCTCGGGATTGCCAACTGCCCGGATAATTTTTTCTTTTAAATCTCTTTGTCCCAAAAACGGATCTACTATTTCTAATTCTTCGCCACTTTTGAGCCGGGCAGCCATTGCATTCACAGTAAAGTCCCGTCTGGCTAAATCTTCCTGGATTGTTTTTGCCCAACGAATTTTGTCAGGATGACGCTTGTCACTATATTTTTCATCAACTCTGTAGGGGGTAATCTCAATCTCTTTTACGGTGCTGTCTTTTGAGTTAGTCAAAACAGTCACTGTACCGAATTTGTTATCGATATAGGTCTTTGGAAAAAGCCCGCTAATCTGATCAGGCTTGGCATTGGTGGCTATATCCCAGTCATTTGGCTTTACCCCTCTTAGCAAATCCCGAATACATCCTCCCACAATATAGGCTTCGAATTTTGCCTCCTCAAGTTTTTTTATAGTAGATTTGACTTCTTTGGGAATTTCCATTATACCTTATCTTAGTTCAGAAACTTGTTTTTTTCAACATTTTTGATAAAATACACAAAAAGCCCTCGTAGTTGAATGGATACAACAACGGTCTTCGGAACCGTAGATCCCCGTTCGAGTCGGGGCGAGGGCATTAATTGAATATTATGAAAAAGATATTTGTTATATTTTTTGCCAGTTTGCTCTTTTTTCCTTTTGTTATTTTGGCAGCAGAAAAGACATATCCATTAAAAACAGAACCTGGTGGTATCAATCATACTGTAAAATATGAAGGATTTGTTCCCTGCGGAAAATGCCTCGTTACTACTCCTCCTATAGCAGGGCTAGATGCTTGCGAAGGAACCACGAATCAATATTTTATTCCCTGTCAACTTTGTCATATCTTTATAATGATTGATGCAATAATTGATTTTATCCTTTTGACAGTTGTACCTCCTATTGCTACGATTATTTTCATAGTAGGAGGAATCTCTTTCTATTTAGCAGGAGCGAATCCTGGACAATTTGAGAAAGCAAAATCTGTTTTAACTGCCGCAATTATCGGACTTGTTATTATTTATACCTCCTGGATTATAGTGAATACTACTCTTACTGCCATAGGAGTAGCAGACTGGGTTGGCTTTGGAACAGGATGGTTTGAAATAAAATGTCCTGTAGTAATAAAAGTGTCGCCATAAAAGAAATTTGCGTCCATAGCTCAATTGGCAGAGCAGGGGCCTCTTAAGCCCAAGGTTGCAGGTTCGATTCCTGCTGGACGCACAGAAAACAGAGCTTTTCTGTTTTTTAATTTTAATGTAAAATAAAATAATATGCTCACACCAGAAAAAAAAGAGGAATTAATCAAAAAGTACAAAATCCACGATACCGACACTGGATCCGCGGAAGTCCAAATTGCTTTGCTTTCAGAAGAAATCAAAGAACTTCTTGAGCATCTAAAAAAACATCCAAAAGACCTCCATTCAAAAAGAGGGTTGCTTCGGATGGTTTCAAAAAGAAAGTCTCTTCTGAATTATTTAAAACAGAAAGACCAGAAAAGATACAAGGCAATAATCAAAAAAATCGGACTCAAAAAATAAATATATATGATTTCTGTCACAAAACACAAAGAACAAAGAGTCGGCGTGCTAATGGACGTCCAGAATCTTTATCATTCGGCAAAAAATCTTTACAAGGCAAAAGTAAACTTTGGAGAAATTTTAAAAACAGCAGTATCGGGCAGAAAACTTATTAGAGCATTTGCTTATGTAGTTCGAACAAAAACAGGAGAAGAACGACCGTTTTTTGAAGCACTAACCAAATTAGGAATTGAGACAAGAGTAAGAGACCTTCAGGAATTTTATGGAGGAATGAAAAAAGCGGATTGGGATGTAGGGATAGTTATTGACGCAATCAGAACATCTCCTAGTTTAGATGTAATAGTTTTGTGTTCAGGCGACGGGGATTTTATTCCCCTTGTGGAATACTTAAAAAACCAAGGTAAGAGAGTAGAAATTATTGCCTTTGGCAAAACCACCTCCTCTAAATTAAAAGAAATAACCGATGAGTTTATAGATTTAGACAAAAGTCCCAACAAGTATCTTCTAAAGAAATAATTAAATGAATAACAAAGAGTTTAAACTACAAGTAGGAGAAAAACCTTTAATAATTGAAACAAGAAACTTGGCTGAGAAAGCAAATGGAGAAGTTATGGTTCGATATGGAGACACGTTAGTTCTGGCTACATGTGTAATGAGCCAAGAAGAGTCAAAAGAAACAAGTTTCTTTCCTTTAAGTGTAAACTATGAAGAAAGATATTACGCAGCCGGAAAAATCAGCGGATCAAGATATATTAAACGAGAAGGAAGACCTTCTGATGAAGCAGTTATAAATTCAAGATTAATTGACCGCGCCATCCGGCCTCAGTTCCCTAAAAACTTCCACAGAGAAGTACAGGTAATAGTTACTTGTCTTTCTTGGGACGGCGAAAACGACGCAGATGTCCTAGGGCTTAATGCTGCTTCAATCGCTCTTTCTATTTCAGATATTCCCTGGAAAGGACCAGTAGCAAGTGTCAGGATAGGAAAAATAAATGGAAAATTTGTGTTAAATCCCACCTACCTCCAAAGAGAAGAGTCCGATTTAGACCTTGTTTGCTCAGCAGTAGAAGAAAATGGCGACATCTTAATAAATATGATTGAATGCAGTTCTGACGAGATTGAAGAAAACACAATTCTTGACGCTTTTGCTTTTGCCAAGGAATACTTAAAGGAAATAATTGAATTTCAGAAAAAAATAAAAGAAGATTTAGGAAAGGAAAAAGCCTTAATCGAAGTCTACGAGAACAAAGAAATAGAAAAAGAAACAAAAAATTGGCTCAGCAATAAATTAGAAGAAGCCGTTTTTTCAAAAGATAACCAAACAAAAACTTTAGACACGCTTAAAAGAGAATTTGTGCATTTTTTGGAGGAAAAATACACAGAACCAGAAGAAATAAGATTTGCTTTAGAAATTTTTGACGAAGAAGTTCGCAAATTAGTCCACAAAAAGATCATTGAGGAAGAAAAAAGACCAGATGGAAGAAAATTAGACCAAATAAGAAACATAGAAGCACAAGTAGCTCTTATTCCCAGAAGTCATGGTTCTGGGCTTTTCTGTCGCGGGCAAACAAAAGCCCTTTCCATCTTGACTTTAGGAGCGCCGGGAGATCAGCAAATTATAGAAGGAATGGAAATTGTAGGAAAGAAAAGGTTTATGCACCACTACAACTTTCCTCCTTACTGCGCAGGCGAGGTAAGACCGTTAAGAAGTCCGGGAAGAAGAGAAATAGGACATGGAATGTTGGCAGAAAAAGCTATGCTCCCTCTTATTCCTTCTTTTGATGATTTTCCTTATACTATAAGAATAGTCTCGGAAATACTTTCCTCAAACGGCTCTACTTCTATGGCTTCTGTATGTTCCTCTTCTCTTGCTTTAATGGATGCGGGAGTTCCTATTAAAAGACCTGCTGCAGGAATTGCTATGGGATTGATGGCAGAAAATAAAGAAAAATACAAAATCTTAACAGATATTCAAGGAGCTGAAGATCACCATGGAGATATGGATTTTAAAGTAGCCGGAACAGAAAAAGGAATAACCGCAATACAGATGGACGTAAAAATTTCAGGTATTGGAAAACAAATTATAGAAGAAGCACTAATGAGAGCAAAAGAGGCAAGATTAGAAATCCTTAAAAAAATAAAAAACGTAATCTCTTCCCCTCGTCCAAATCTGTCTCCTTGGGCGCCTCGAATTTATACCTTAAAAATTAACCCTGAAAAGATAGGAGATCTCATTGGAAGCGGAGGTAAAACTATTAGAAGGATCACTGAAGATTTCGAAGTAGCAATTGACATAGAAGAAGACGGAAAGATATTCGTTACTGCGCAAAAAGAAGAAAATGGAAAAAAAGCCATCTCTTTAATCAAAAATATCACACGTGAGGTAAAAGTCGGGGAAACATTTCAAGGAAAAGTTGTTAAAGTTTTAGATTTCGGTACTATGGTTGAATTCCTCCCCGGAAGAGAAGGACTTATACATTCTTCCCGGTTAAGAAAGAGGCTTCGTCCCGGCGAAACGATTATGGTAAGAGTAGCCGAAATTGACCCACAAGGAAGAATCAACCTCTCTCCAGCAAGAGAAACAATCCAACAAAAACCAAAGTATGGCCAAAAAAGAAAACAAAGAAGATAAGAAAATACTGAAAAGAGAGAAAATAATGACGATGAGAAAAGACATCGAAAAGATGAAATTGGGTAAATTGCCCGAAGAAGAAAAAAGAAAAATTGAGGCGCAAAAATTAGAAGAGCAAAGAAA
>CAYMMJ010000031.1:0-6657 GCA_964391535.1 uncultured Candidatus Saccharibacteria bacterium | reverse complement strand
GTTTCCTCTGTTGATTCCTGAGGGTTCTCTTCAGGTGTTTCTTCAGAGGGTCCAGCGAGGTCAGGAGTTTCTTGATTTGAAAGCTCCATGTCGGAAAAAATGTACTCTTTCATTTTAGTCTTAGTTATTTATAATTTGCGCGACCTTTTATGAAATTTGTTGTGTTTCTTTAATATCTTTTTAAAAGAACCTTGTCAAGTGTTTTTATGATTTCTTAAGGCGCTGCATGTAGCAATTGCTAAAGCATCTGCGATATCGTCTGGCCTTAAATCCTCTTTAATTTTTATATCTTTTTTAATTTTTTTCTGAACTTCGTCTTTTTTTGCCCATCCATTATTGGCTATTATTGATTTGACTTGTAGAGGAGTGAAGAATTCTACAGGTATTTTCTTTTTTGCCGCTGTTAGCAAAATTACTCCTTCTGCTTGCGATACAGGAATTGCCGTTTTAAAGTTTTTAAAGAAATACAAACTTTCTATCGCTAAAATTTGCGGTTGATATTTTTTTATAATTCTAGAAAGATCGTTGTTGATTTTTTTAAGGCGTTCTGGGGTAGAGAGGGAAGGACTTGTTTGAATTAAACCGTATCCTACACATTCAAAACGTCTCTTGCTCCCCTTTTTTCTTTTTGTCTTAATTAAACCGTATCCTGTTGTGGCAGTTCCCGGATCGATGCCAAGAATAATCATAACATTATTATTTTAAATTAGAATATATTTCCTGAACTGCTTCGTTCTCGTCGAGGTTTTCAAACAATCTTTCACAGGCTTCTTTGATGTTTTGTTCTGCTTCTACTTTTTCTTTTGCTACCCAGTCAATCGACGCTCTTTCAATTTTAATGCCTACGCTTTCCAAGTTTTTCTTTGTAGAATCCAATCTTTCAGGTTCTACATATAAATCTAAAACATTTTCATTCCAATCAAGGTCTTGCGCTCCTGCCTCAATTGCTTTTAATTCTAAAGTTTCTTTGTTTTTCAAAAAATCTTCCTGGGAATTTAGATCTATACTAATACACCCCTTTCTTTCAAAAAGCCATTTGACCGACCCTTCGTTGGCAAGTTTTCCGTTGTTTTGAGATAAAATTTGTTTTATTTCTGATAAAGTTCTGTTTTTATTATCAGTAATGCCTTCAATTATTAAGGCTATTCCTCCGGGTCCGTAGGCTTCCAGTACTATTGATTCAAATTGGTTTCCTTTTATTTCGCCTGTTCCTCTTTTTATTGCTCTTTCTATATTGGCTTTAGGCATATTGAATTTCTTTGCCTTTTCAATAGCCAATCTAAGAGCAGAATTAGTTTCTGGATTTGGCCCCTTTTCTTTTGCAGCTATTGTAATTTCTCTTGAGAGTTTGGAAAAAACTTTTCCTCTTTTTTGGTCGGCAAGAGTTTTTTGATATTTAATTGAATGCCAGTGAGAATGTCCGCTCATATTTTTAATTTTACTAGATATTTTGATTAAATCAAATTTTGAAATGATTTTTAAGACACAGAAATGCAATTCCGCAACCAAAAGCAAAGATTAGGGCTAAAAAGAGAATAAAATAAAAAGAAGACAAAGGATAAAAAATACGCGAGTTAAGTTTAGAAATTCCTTTACTCACTTCGTTGGGAGAAATTTTTGCGGATAGATAGTTTTCTTTGTTTTTGTTTTGTTCTATGGTTTGGTTTGCAGTTGGTAAAGAAGATTGATTAGGCTTTCCCGGCGTAGGAATAGAAGTCCATTGCCATTTGTTTTTGATTTTAGCAAAAGATTGCCCACAGGGAGCATTTGTATAAGAAACTTGATCTGTCTTCTTTTTGTCTGGCTGAGACAAGATAATTTCATCTCCGCTGTTATTTAAAGTGATTTTTGTTGCAGTTCTTGAAAGAACCAAAAATCCTTTTTTCTCAATAATTGTATTTTTTGGAAGAATATATGTATTTGCTTTTCCTTTTGTGTCGCTAATTTGCCATCCCCCGAGATTTACTTCAAAATTGTTCTGGTTGGTAATTTCTATCCATTCGTTTTGTGAATCCGGTCCTTTTGGAGAGGGTATAATTTCGCTGATAAATATGTTTGAGGGATATTTCAAAAGCACTTGCTTTTTGTTTTTTGTTTCTGGTATAATTTCTAATACACTGTTTTTAAAACGAGGAGTTCCTCCAGGTAATTTACTGGATTGCCAATTTTGAGGATTATTTCCTTCTTTTGAAGGATCTTTTCTTTCCATGGTTTGTTTTGTATTATTGTTTCCGGCAAACCATCCAGGTAAACAATTGACTTCGTCTATTATTTCCCCTTTATTGCCTAAAAGAATTAGATCTTCTCCTTTGTTGCTTAAAGCTCCTTTGTATAACAAGTTTGCTTTAATGTCTGGAATGGTTGAATCATCGCCTCTTTCTAAAATAAAAAATCCCTTTTTTGGGATTGCGCCTTTTAAAGTTATGCTGAGTTTTTTATTTTTTGATATGATCTTCCATCCTTCTAGGTTAAGATCGCGGTTTGTATTATTGTATAATTCAAGCCATTCGTTGTTATAAGATTGTTTTGTCCCCATCCAGGCAATTTCGTTTATTACTACATTAAGAGGTTTTGCGCTTAATCCTATTAAAGGAAGAAAAAGTAGAGAAACTATACAAGAAACAAGCAAAAACTTATACATCTTGACAAGATAATAAATTTTATATATAATTATAATGAAAATAGCTCCTAGGCTGGGGGCAGGGATTTTTCCTGACGGGTAATCTGGAGCTTTCGAGATTATGCCTCGGAAAAATCCTGTCTTTAGGTCTCTGCACCCTAAGTATTCCCCCAGCCTAGGGGCTATTTTATTTTAAGGAGTTGTTACTCTTTCTATTTCTTCAATAGTTGTTTTTCCTTCTAATACTTTTATCAAGCCATCTTGATACATAGTCACCATTCCTTTCTTGATTGCTTTTTCTCTTAGAGCGGAAACCGGTGGAGATGTTAAGATAAAACTTTCTAATTCCGAATCAACTAAAAAAGCCTCAAAGATTCCCATTCTCCCTTTATAGCCAGTAAAATTACACTCAGAGCATCCTTTTGCTACAGGAATCTTTAACCCTTTTTTGATTTCTGGGATATTTACATTCTTGGGAAGTTTCTTAAGATTTTTTCTAAATTTAGATAATTCGTCCTCATTAGCATTTCTGAATGTTTTACATTTATTACAGACTTTTCTTACTAATCTTTGGGCTATAGCAAGATTTAGAGCAGGAGCAATATTAAATGGCTTGGCTCCAAGAGATATTAAACGAGTTACGGTTCCGGCAGCATCGTTTGTATGAAGTGTAGAAAAAACCAAGTGTCCGGTAAGAGCGGCTTGGAGCGAAATTTCTGCTGTTTCAAGGTCTCTTATTTCTCCTACAAGAATAACATCTGGATCTTGACGGACAATAGATCTTAATCCTGATGCAAAATCATACCCTTTTTGGGGAGCAACTTGAGTTTGAGATATTCCTTTAAGATGATATTCTATTGGATCTTCGATAGTGATAATTTTAATCTCGGGCTTTTGGATTTCTTTTAGAAAAGCATAAAGAGTAGTAGTTTTTCCAGAGCCAGTGGGTCCTGTAACAATAATCATTCCGTTTGGTTTTTTAATCTGTTCCAAGAAAGTGTCCAGCAAATCATTTCTTAGCCCCAATTCTTTTATACTGATTAAATCTTTTGGATTAAGAAGACGCAATACAGTTGTTTCTCCATATTCAGAAGGAAGAGTTGAGGCTCTTACTTCGATTGTGTTTTCCTTTATTAAAATAGAAAAACGGCCATCTTGGGGCCGGTCAGTGATATTTAATTTAATACCAGAAAGCAATTTTATTCTACTTAAAATTTTGCGATAAAGAGAATTTTCTATTGTCAAAACATCGTGTAGGATTCCGTCAATTCTAATTCTTAGTTTTGTTTTTTCTTTTTGCGGTTCAAAATGAATGTCCGATCCTCTAAGGTGAATAGCGCCTCCTAAAATAAGTTCAAGAAGTTCGGTAACATTAGCGGTCAAATAATTTTCGATCTTTTTTTTAAACTCCGAAACGTTTTTTATTGTCTGAGTTTCTGATAATGTCTCCGAAGAAATTTTTGTTTGTTTTGTAATTTCCTCTTTCATTGTAAAATGAATAAATCAGAATTATTTTAATTTATCTTAAATTTTGAAATCAGTCAAATAATTTATGGAAAAAATAAGCACAAGCGTGCTGGAAACCAAGAGAATAGGTAAAAACCTTGCAAAAAAGATTCTTCAGGAAAAGAAAAACAGAGCCTTGGTGATTTGTTTAAAAGGAGACCTTGGGGGAGGAAAAACTACATTTGTTCAGGGGTTTGCTAAGGGGCTTGGTGTAGGAGAAAAGATCCTCAGTCCTACTTTTGTTATTATGCGCAAGTTTCGAATTTTTTCTTCTAAAAAAGACGAATCTTTCTTTAAACACCTTTATCATATAGATTGTTATCGGTTAAGATCTTTCAAAGAGATCGCCGGATTGGGTTTTAGTAATATTATTTCTGATCCCCGAAATATAGTGATTATTGAGTGGGCTGATAGGATAGAAAAAATTCTTCCTTCTTGCAATATTTTTATAGAGTTTCGTTTTGTTAATAAAAAAACCAGAAAAATTATCATAAAACAAAATGCAGGCGCAAAAAAAGTTTCTTGTCATTGACAGTAATTCAATAATTCATAGAGCGTATCATGCTCTTCCTCCTTTAACCACAAAAAGCGGTCAGGAAGTGGGAGCGGTTTATGGATTTTTGTTGGCGTTGTTTAAAACACTAAAAGAATTTAGGCCGGATTTTGTAGTTGCTGCTTTCGATTTTCCAGCGCCTACTTTCCGGCATAAAGAATTTAAAGCTTACAAAGCAAAAAGGCCCAAAATGCCTCCTCAACTTTCACAGCAGATTGAACAAATAAAAGAAATTTTGAGAATCTTTGGTATAGCCGTTTTTGAAAAAAAAGGTTTTGAAGCAGATGATTTAATTGGAACCATAGCAAGGACGATTTCCCAAAAACAAATTTTTCCTGAGGCAGAAATAATAATTTTAAGCGGAGATTTTGATACTCTCCAGCTTGTGAATTCTCAAACCCGTGTATGTTTTCCCAAAAAGGGAGTAAAAGAGACAATCTTGTACGATTCAGAACTTGTTAAAGAAAAATATGATGGGCTTAAACCTTCGCAACTGGTTGATTTTAAGGCTCTAAGGGGAGATCCTTCGGACAATATTCCTGGCGTGAGAGGGATTGGTCAAAAAACCGCTATTGCTTTAATTAAAGAATTTGAAGCATTAGAAAATCTCTATTTTGAAATTGAGAGCCATACAGAAAGGGCAGGAAAAATCAAACCCAGAATAAAAGAGTTGTTAATTAAACATAAAGAAGACGCTTTTTTTAGTAAACAGTTAGTTCAAATAACTTGTAATGTGCCAATAAAATTTAGTTTGGAAATGTGTCGGTTCGGAAAATATGATGAACAAAAAATAAAAGCATTGTTTGAGAAACTTGAATTTTTTAGTCTGATAAAAAAAATACCCGAGGTTTTTAATAGAAAAAAGCCTAAAAATTTGCTAAAATAAGAACACAGGGATAAATAAATATAAGTCTATGGCTTTAGTAAATGTGGGGATAGGAATATCCCAAAAAGATAATTTAATAGAAGCAGTAAAAGAAGCCGCAGAGAAGGCAAAACAGGAATTAGGTAAAAGGACACCAAAACTTTTGATGTTTTTTTGTATATTTACCTATCCCGAGAAAGATTACAAAAAATCTCTAGATACTATTTATCAAGTTTTTGAGAATAAAGATATTCCTTTAGTGGGTGGAAACGTATTAGGTTTTTTTGCCAAAGATAAATATTATTTTGATGTAGGAATGTTTGGAAAAATGCTTGGATTGTTTATAAAAAGTTTGGGTAGAATTCTTCCTCGGTTTAGGTACAAAGGAGTTTCAGTAATAGCCCTGCATTCAGATTATCTATCTGTAGGAATAGGCGTGGGTCAGAACGTCTTCAAAGACCCAGTAAAAGCCGGGAAGCAATCTATTGAAATGGCTCTTGATAATCTTGAGTATAATCCTTCTATCGCTTATCTGGCAATGATGAAAAAAGGAGCAAAAGACATAACAAGATTTAGGCCTTTAAATGGATTTTTATTGACGCCCGGAATGATGTCTCAAGGAGAATTTTTTGATCAAGAGATACTTGACGGAATAATCTCTCTGACAAAAAGAACTCTTAGATTGGCGGGAGGAGGAGTATCTGACGGTTTGGGAAAAACTAAAACAAAAGATGGTCATCTTTTCTTCAATAGAGAAGTTTATGAAGAAGCAGTGATATCAATTATCTTTGGTTCTGATTTGGAGATTGGTTATGGAGTGGGAATCGGAGCCAAAGCTTTGCCGGAAAGAGTTGTTATTACAAAAGCCAAAGGGCATATTGTATATGAATTGAACGGGCAATCTCCAGTGCAAGTAATGAGGGAAATATACGAAAAATATTCGGATAAAAAAATAGATGATTTCTTAGCTTTAGAGTTCTCTTTAATGATAAAAGGTTACGCTATGGGTATTACTGATCTCAAAGAAGGATTTTATTGGCCTTTTGTCTTTACTAATATAGTTGAAGAAAAATATCTTAGATCGCTTTTTCCAATGAAAGAAGGAATAGGTCT
>CAYMMJ010000030.1:6453-6787 GCA_964391535.1 uncultured Candidatus Saccharibacteria bacterium | reverse complement strand
GCTTATTCCGTTCAACAAACTTCAGATGGAGGATATATAGTAGCAGGAGAGACTGAGAGTTTTGGTGACGGAATCTGTAACTTCTTCTTAGTGAAATTTGATTACGATGGTACAAATCAATGGACGAAAGCAATAGGAGAAACAGGGTGTAATACCGCTAAGTTTATTAGGCAAACCTTGGATGGGGGATACATAGTGACAGGACTTGCAGGTGTAGGTGCTGGATCTCTTGATTTTCTTTTAGTTAAACTTGATTCAGAAGGTAATACGTGCGATTTGGCACAATCAGTTTCACCAACCGTAACTTCTCTTTCACTAACCGTAACTTCTCCTT
>CAYMMJ010000030.1:0-6353 GCA_964391535.1 uncultured Candidatus Saccharibacteria bacterium | reverse complement strand
CACCAACCGTAACTTCTCCTTCACCAACCGTAACTTCTCCTTCACCAACCGTAACTTCTCCTTCACCAACCGTAACCTCTCCTTCACCAATCGTAACAAGTGTTTGTCCGTAATTTGATTGATTGTTTTAATAATACTTGACATCTATTCTTATGAGACGGTACAATAATATAGAGCCCTGTCGAACCTTCTAGTAAAATTCTGGGACAAACCTTCTCAAAGGAAGCTCAACGTTCTCTTAATCCGTGGATTAGGAGACGAGCCTCCACTTGGACTCTTTTTCCAGAAAGATTCGCTAGAAGGAGAGGACAGGGCCCTAAAATTGAAAGCCTTTTTTGGCTTTCTTTGTTTTATTTGAGAGTTTTAATTTCTTCTATAATTTTTCCCCAATCTATATTGTGAGAATTAACTTCATTCCATAAAGTGTAGCGTTCCGGTCTCATATCCGAAACTTCTTTCAGCCATTCAGGATTAAACTCTTCGTTTTTCAAAGGAAGAATAGCAAAGTCTAGAGCATTGTGTCTTTTCATTTCTGTCACTACAAAATTAAATAGCTTTTTGGAGTCGAATCTTAGTTCAGAAAACTTTTCCGCAAATTCAGAATAGATTTTTGCTGATATCAAAGTACCTGTTCCTGCTAATTGTCCATGGAGATAAGTGTTGCTTATTTTTTCCTCGAGTAGTCTTTCTACTATATGTTCTGAACCAGAACAATAGCGAGATGTTTTTTCCATTGCCAGTCCAGAGAATATAAGAGCATAAGCAAGATATTTTTCTTTTCCGGCGTTTATCAATTTAGTTGCTTCAAAACTAAGAAATTTATAGAGAGATTCAAATTTTTCTCCTCTTTTTTCTGCCAGACTTATGTCTTGTAGAGCGATATAGTTTGAAAGCAAATCGCAGATTCCTGCTTTCCTTAGATTACCTGAATTTCTCCACAGATTTAAAGGAATAAACAACTTTCTAGGATAAACAGCGGGAATTGTTTTTCTTTTTTTGCCCTCATATAGAGAGCAATTTCTTGAGATCAGGCCATCATGAGATGGAGCAGTAGGGAAAGAAATTAAATCTATTCCTAAATCCATTGCTATTTTCTTTCCGACATCAATTGCTTTTCCTCCTCCAATAGCCACAATTTCTCTTGTTTTTATTGATTTCATCTCATCTTTGATTGTCTCTACTGTATTGATACTGGCTTTGTCAACTATATGAAAAAAATAAAAACCTGCTTCCTCAAGCAAGTTTTTGGTGAACTCGCTGTCGTTTGTGATAATTTCTTTCCCTTTTATTTTTTTGAGAGCCTTTTTCTCGTTCTCAAAAAATCTTATTTTTATGCCGCGCTCTCTTAGTAATTTATGTACTTTCAAAAAAAGCACCCTCATAAAAATTTAATTAAATAAGGCGCTGAAGTCCTTGTCGGGCTGCCCGGAATTGAACCGGGATCTTACCCACCCCAAGGGCAAATACTAACCATTGTACTACAGCCCGTATTTTATTTGTGTTTGTGTAGAGTTTTGATACACTTAGTACAGGCGAGAACTCGTCTCCCATCAGGAAGACGAACCCATTGAAGATTGGGATATTTCCTTGTTTTGTTGGTAGGGTTGTATTTACCTCGGAGTTTTTTTCTTTTCTTTACAACAACTCCTGTTTTTTTGCAGATTGCGCATTGTCTAGCCATATAAAATAATATATCTTTTTTAAAAAGATTTGGCAAGGGTTTTTGTTTTTGTTATCATTGAAAAAGATTATGGTATACATTTTTTTAATCATTATTTTAATTTTTTCTGTGATAATTCATGAAATTGCTCACGGAGCAGTGGCAAATTATTTAGGTGATCCCACAGCAAAATATGCTGGCCGGCTTACTCTAAATCCTATTGCTCACCTTGATATTTTCGGTTCTGTATTGGTGCCGCTGTTGTTAATTCTTGCTAGAAGCCCAATTTTATTTGGTTGGGCAAAGCCTGTTCCTATTAATCCTTATAATTTTCGTGACCAAAAATATGGTCAAGCAAAAGTTGCTTTAGCGGGACCAGCTGCTAATTTGGGAATAGCACTTGCTCTTGGTTTGATTCTGAGATTCATGCCGAATTTTTTAATATCGCCTGCTTTCTATGCAATACTGAGTTACGTCGTCTTTATTAATATATTATTAGCAATTTTTAACTTAATACCAATTCCGCCCCTTGACGGTTCTCATATTTTATTTACTTTCTTGCCTGAATCTTTTCGTTCTATTAAAATATTCCTTTCGCAGTATGGATTTTTTATCTTGTTGATTGTTATATTCTTTTTTTTGGGATGGTTGTTTCCGATAATTCAATTTGTTTACAGATTAATTGTAGGTTCTCCACTGCTCTTGTAGGGTTGACATTTTTTTGTTTATTTGTTAATTTTACAACAAGCGCTTCGCGCTTAATTAATTTTAGTTTTTATGCCTACTGTTCATCAGTTAATTAAGAAACCAAGGAAAAAGAAAAAGGCTGTAAAGAAAAGCCGAGCTTTGAAATTCGGTTTTAATGCGTTGAAAAATCGTCCATCAAGATACCTTTCGCCATTTAAGAGAGGTGTATGCATAAAAGTTTCTACAGTTACACCAAAAAAACCAAATTCTGCTTTAAGGAAAGTAGCAAGAGTAAGATTAAGCAATGGAAGAGAAGTAACTGCTTATATTCCTGGCGAAGGACATAATTTACAGGAACATTCAGTAGTTTTAATTAGAGGCGGGAGAGTAAAAGATTTGCCAGGAGTAAGGTATCATGTGGTTCGAGGAGTTCTTGATACGGCGGGAGTTGAGGGTAGAAAAAAACAAAGATCTAAATACGGCACAAAGAAACCAAAATCATAAACATATGACAGCAAAAAAGAAAAGATCCGTTGCTCCCGATTATCTTTATAACAGCACATTGGTTGCTAAGTTTATAAATCATATAATGAGAAAAGGAAAAAAGACAATTGCTCAAAAAATTGTCTATCAGTCTTTTGAGGAAATTAAAAAGAAGACAAAAAGAGATCCTTTGGAGGTTTTCGAAGAGGCAATTAAAAACGCCGGGCCTGTTCTTGAGGTAAGATCACGCAGGGTAGGAGGTGCTACTTATCAGGTTCCTGTTCCTGTTGAGAGAGACAGAAGAATAGCATTGGCTATGCGTTGGATAATTCAGGCAGCGAAGTCAAAAAAAGGAAAGCCTATGAAAGACAAACTTGCCGAAGAACTAATAGCCGCTTCCCAAAATACGGGCGCCGCAATTAAGAAAAAAGAAAATGTTCACAGGATGGCTGAAGCCAACCGTGCTTTCGCTCATTTTGTTCGGTAGGTCTGCAGCCAGCAATAAAGAAATAAAATTTCTTTTTTTGTTTTAATATGCCAAGAGAATATCCCATAGAAAAATATAGAGACATTGGAATTATTGCGCATATTGACGCCGGTAAAACCACGGTTACCGAGCGCATTTTGTTTTATACTGGAATTTCTCACAAAATAGGAGAAGTTCACGAAGGACAAGCAATTATGGACTGGATGGCTCAAGAAAAAGAAAGAGGAATTACTATTACCTCAGCCGCTACTACTTGTTTTTGGACTCCGGGAGAAACAAAAAAAGTAAAAGGAAAAGAATACAGAATCAATATTATTGATACCCCGGGTCATATTGATTTTACCGTGGAAGTTCAGAGGTCATTGAGAGTTCTGGACGGAGCAGTAGTTGTCTTTGATGGTGTTGCGGGAGTAGAACCTCAATCAGAGACTGTCTGGCGTCAGGCAGATAAATTTTCTGTTCCCCGTATTTGCTTTATTAACAAAATGGACAGAATGGGGGCAGATTTTGAAAAAAGTTTTGATTCAATTATTCAGAAACTTTCTCCAAACGCAGTAGCTCTTCAGATACCAATTGGAGCAGAAGACAAATTTGAAGGGGTAATTGATTTATTTAAAATGAAAGCAATTAAATTTGAAGGGGAATTTGGTCAGAATGTAGTGGAGGAAGAAATTCCTTCGGATCTGTTAGATAAAGCCAAAGAGTGGAGAGAAAAATTAATAGAGAAAATTGCTGCTGAAGACGAAGAATTATTAAATAAATATTTAGGCGACCAGGAGATTTCTGTAGAAGAATTGAAAAAAGTTTTAAGAAAAGCTACTTGTAATTATAAACTTATTCCTGTTTTTGTAGGATCTGCCTTAAAAAACAAAGGTGTGCAGCCACTTCTTGATGCTATTTGTGATTACCTTCCTTCGCCTGTTGACTTGCCGCCAGTAAAAGGCACAGATCCCCGGACAGGCCAGGAAATTGAAAGAAAGCCTTCTGATTCAGAACCTTTCTGCGCTCTGGCTTTTAAGATTGCCACTGATCCTTATGTTGGAACTCTAACTTATTTCAGAGTTTATTCAGGAACTCTTACCAAAGGATCATATCTTTTAAACGCAAATGCTAATTATAAAGAAAGAATTGGGAGGATTCTAAGAATGCATGCTCAAACAAGAGAAGAAGTAACCGAACTTTATTCAGGGGATATAGCTGCTACTGTGGGATTAAAAAATACCTCAACTGGACATACCCTTTGTGATGAAGCTCATCCTATAGTGCTGGAACAAATAACTTTCCCTGAGCCGGTTATCTCTATCAGGGTGGAGCCAAAAACTAAAGCTGACCAAGAGAAATTGGGCTTGGCGTTGAAAAAATTAGCCGAAGAAGATCCTACATTTAGGATAAAAACAGATCAAGATACGGGAGAAACAATTGTATCGGGCATGGGAGAGTTGCATCTGGAAATTATTGCCGATAGAATGAAGAGAGAATTTAACGTAGAAGCAAACATAGGAAGACCCCAGGTTGCTTATAAAGAAACCATAACAACAGAGTCTGAGGCAGAAGGAAAGTATATTAGGCAGTCAGGAGGTCGTGGGCAATATGGTCATGTTTGGCTGAGAGTAAAACCAAAAGAAAGAGGAAAAGGATTTGAATTTATTGACCAAATTAAAGGAGGCATAATTCCTAAAGAGTTTATTCCGGCAGTAGAAAAAGGCGTTAAAGAAGCAATGGCAAAAGGAGTGGTGGCGGGTTATCCAATGGTGGATATGGAAGTAACTTTATATGATGGTTCCTTTCATGAAGTTGACTCTTCGGAAGTGGCTTTTAAAATTGCGGGCTCTATGGCTCTTCAAGAGGCGGCAAAAAGATCAAAACCTATTTTACTTGAGCCAATAATGAAATTAGAAGTGGTAGTTCCTTCGGAGTTTTTTGGAGATGTCATTGGAGATCTTAATTCTCGAAGAGGGAAAATTGAACAGACAGGTGATAGGTTAAATCTTAAAGTAATTGACGCCAAAGTTCCTTTAGCAGAAATGTTTGGTTATGCCACCGATCTAAGATCATTGACTGAAGGGCGAGGAACATTTACAATGGAATTTAGTCATTATGAAAAAGTTCCTGAGAATATTGCTCAGGAGATTATAGAAGGAAAAAGGAAATAAAGAGTTGACAAATCTCTTGAAAAAAATAAAATAATTAAATATAATCAAATTAACAAAAGAATAATTAAAATTATAATTAAAAGTTAACGAACAATAAACAACGAGTAATGAGCAGTGTTTTGCTGTTCTTTACTCTCTGTTTTTGTTCTTATAATTATGGCAGAAAAAGAAAAGTTCGAAAGAACAAAACCTCACTTAAATATAGGTACCATTGGTCACGTTGACCATGGGAAAACAACCCTTACGGCTGCTATTTTACATGTTCTTAAATTAAAAGGAATGAAAGTTTCCGAGAAGAGCGTCGAGGATATTGACTCTGCACCGGAAGAAAAAGCAAGAGGGTTGACAATTAACATTTGTCACGTTGAATACGAGACAGATAAACGTCACTATGCTCACATTGATTGTCCTGGGCATGCCGATTACATTAAAAATATGATCACTGGTGCTGCTCAGATGGATGGAGCAATTTTGGTAGTTTCTGCTCCTGATGGTCCAATGCCTCAAACGCGTGAGCATATTCTGCTTGCCCGACAAGTAGGATTGCCTTCTTTGGTAGTATTTCTTAATAAATGCGACGCTGTTGATGATCCTGAAATTATTGACTTGGTAGAATCGGAAGTTCGTGAGCTCCTCAAGAAATACGAATTTCCAGGAGACGAAATTCCTATTGTTCGAGGTTCTGCCCTTAAGGCTTTAGAAACAAAATCAGCCGATGATGAGGCGGCGAAGCCAATTTTGGATTTAATTAAAGCATGTGACGATTATTTCCCTGAACCGAAAAGAGAGGTAGACAAGCCGTTTTTGATGGCAGTTGAAGATGTTTTCTCCATTGCTGGTCGAGGAACCGTTCCTACAGGTAGAATTGAAAGAGGAGTAGTAA
>CAYMMJ010000029.1:0-7126 GCA_964391535.1 uncultured Candidatus Saccharibacteria bacterium | reverse complement strand
CTCAGAACACAAAAACCCATCGCTAAAAGCGAGGGGTTTTTGTCTAATACAGAAATAAGAAAGTTACTTCACCGCTTTCTTTAACTGCTTTCCTGCCTTGAATTTAGGCACTTTCCTTGCAGGAATTTTTATCTTGGCTCCTGTCTGAGGATTACGACCAGTTCTTGCCTTTCTTTTTGAAACAGAAAAAGTACCGAAACCAGTCAAGGCAACTGTCTTTCCTTTAGACAAGGCGCTGGTAATCTCTTCAATAATTGTATTCAAACAAACCGTGGCACAGGATTTAGAACATTTTGCTTTCTTAGCAATGGCTTTTACAAGATCTCCTTTTGTCATATTTTTATACTTTTTGCTTTCTTACGACCTTTGATTAATTATACAACTTCTACTTCGCATACTCAACTATTCTTGACTCTCTTATTAAGGTAATCTTTATTTCTCCGGGATATTTAAGTTCTGATTCAATTCTCTTAGCGATCTGGCGAGCTAATTCTCTTGCTTTTAGATCATCCACTTCTTCTGGTTTAACGAATATCCTAATTTCTCTTCCAGCCTGAAGAGCATATGCTTTCTGAATTCCTTCGAAAGAAAGCGCTACCTTTTCAAGAGCCTCTAATCTTTTCAAATAATTTTCTAGAGTATCTTTTCTTGCCCCTGGCCGACTTCCAGAAATAGCATCAGCCACATGAACTATCACCGCCTCCAATGTTTCTGGAGGATAATCTTCATGATGAGATTTCATTGCATCAATTACTTCTTTTTCTACTCCAAATTTCTCTAAAATTTTCATTCCTATCTCAACATGAGAACCTTCTATCTGATGATCAACTGCTTTTCCAATGTCATGCAAAAGGCCTGCTTTTTTGGCAACTTCTGTATCGGCTCCTAATTCATCTGCTAAGGCTCCAGCAAGATGGGCAACTTCAATTGAGTGAAGCAAAACGCTCTGACCATAACTCCGTCTGAAGTACAACCTTCCTAAAAGATTAATTAATCGAGGATCAAGTCCCACCACTCCTACATCATAAACTGCTTGTTCTCCAAACTCCTTAATCTTTTCGGATATCTCTTCTTTTACTTTTTGAACTGTATCCTCAATTCTCGCCGGTTGAATCCGACCATCAGCAATTAACCTTTCTAGAGCAATCTTAGCAATTTGACGACGAACGGGGTCAAAACCTGATATAATCACAGTTTCTGGCGCTTCATCTACTATCAACTCTATCCCCGTTACTCTCTCAAATGTTTGAATATTGCGCCCTTCCTTGCCAATAATTCTTCCTTTGATATCTTCATTCGGCAAGGTAATAGTAGTGGTGGTAAGTTCTTGTGCTTGAGATACAGCCAACTTCTGAATAACAGTAGCAAGAATTTCTTTGGCTCTGGTTTGAAACCTTTCTTCTTTTTCTTTCTCCAACTTCTTTATTTTTTCCAATATCTCCTTCTGATACTCCGCTTCAAGGTTCGCAAGAAGTTCCTTTTTTGCTTGCGATTTCTTTAATCCAGAAATTCTTTCAAGATTCTTAATTGTTTCTTCTTTTAATTTCTCCAAACTTTCTTTTATCTTCTTAACTTTATCTATCTTTTCTGCAAGTTCTTTTTCTTTACTCTCAACTTCAACAGATTTTTCGTTTAAAACTTTTTCTCTCTCAAGTAAAAGATTTTGTATTTTCAGAAGTTCCTCACGCTTTCTTGCTTCTTCTCTGCTAGCTCTTTCTAAAATACTCGAAGCCCTTCTTTTCGCTTTGGCTAAAATTTCTTCGCTTTCTTCTTTTGCCTGAGAAATTTTTCTCTGGAGTATTTCTTCAATTGAACCAATTTTCCTCCGCGCGACTGACTGACGAGCAAAGTATCCAAGTACAGAACCTAGTGCCAAACATACTGTTATTATAATAATTAGTGAAAGTTGTTCCATAGCTTTATGATTAAAATTGTTTGTTAATTTCTACAACAACAACCCCACTCCTAAGGTGGGGTTGTTAGAAATCACGAAAATCTTCGACCTAAAATCTAAATTGATTGTCTTATTCCTTCGTTTTTAACTTACTTTCCTTTGTTGACAGAACTTCGTCAATAATACCGTATTCTTTCGCCTCTTGAGCTGAAAGGAAAAGGTCACGGTCAGTGTCTTTTTCAATCTTTTTTATGGGCTGACTAGTATGCTTAGATAATATCCGATTAAGTTTATCCTTGATTCTTAGCATATGCTTTGTCCAGATTTCTACGTCTACTGCCTGACCAGAGGCTTTTCCCATTACTTGATGAAGAAGTATTTCAGAATTTGGCAGTGCATATCTTTTTCCTTTTGCTCCAGCGGCAAGTAAAATTGCACCGCCAGAAGCTGCCTGTCCAAGACAACAAGTTGAAACATCACATTCAACATATTGCATAGTATCATAAATAGCCAAAGCCGAAGTCACTATCCCACCCGGGCTGTTTATATAAAGATAGATATCTTTTTTAGAATCTTGAGATGCCAAAAACAATAGTTGAGCAATAACTAAATTAGCCAATCCATCGGTGATTGGTCCTGTAAGCAAAATTATTCTTTCTTTCAAAAGTCGGGAATAAATATCGTAAGCTCTTTCTCCGAATTGACTTCTTTCAACTATTGTTGGCACCAAGGGCATGTTTTTATTCAATAAATTTTGCCTCAAAATTAAGATTTCTCGGCAACTTCCTCCAACAACTGAAGGGTTTTTTCATTTATAATCCTTTCTTTAGTATACTCTTTTAATTTTTCTAAATCAAGAGACTTAGCAGATTCAACATCGGGATATCTTTTTAACCACTCATTAATCTGATTTTCTATCTCTTGGGGTGATGCCTTAATGTTTTCTTTTTTGCTTATTTCTCTTAAAGTTAAAGATATTTTGATATTTCTTATTGCCGGTTTCTCAAAACTTTCTCTAACTTCTTTTTCTGTCTTTTTTGTTCTTAATAGATAATCCTCAAACGAAGACTGGGAGCCGCGCGAAAAACTTTTCTTAAATTCTTCAAATAATCTGTTTTTTTCTGCTTCTATAAGAACTTTGGGAATATCCCACTCTATAGAATTAATAATTTTTTCTAAAATTTTTTGTCTGAATTTTTCTCTTGCCTTACTTTCTTTTTCTGCTAGAATTCCTTCTTTTATACTTTCTTTCAGTGAAGCAACATCTTTGAACTTTCCAACAGACTGAGCAAATTTGTCATTTAATTCCGGCGGCTCCATTTTAAAAACAGCTATTAATTTTATCTTAAAATTTACTTTTTTCCCCGCCAATTCTTTAACAAAATGGTTTTTAGGAATATCCACAGAAAACTCTTCTGTCTCTTGACCTGCTTTCATCCCTTCTATTTTCTCTTCGAACCCTGGAATAAATCCTCCTTGACCCAACACAAAGCTATCTTTTCTCTTTCTTCCATTTTCTATCTGGGGAGAAAAATATTCTACTTCGACAAAATCTCCCTTTCTTGCTTCTCTTCCAAGAGCAATCAATTTAGACCTAGAACGTCTTAACCAATCTATTGTTTTTTGAATTTCATCTTCTCCTACTTTGACTTTCTCTTTTTCCTTTTTTACAAGAGAAACAATTTTTCTATAATCCGGTAGTTGAATTTCCGGCAAAACTGTAACTTTAATTTTGAAATTAAATGGACTACCCAACGCTAGTTTCAGAATTTCAACTTTTGGTCTATCAACAACTTGAAGATCATTCTCTCGTACAACTCTAATATAATTCTGCCCAATAGCCTCTTGAGCAGCATGCTCAAGAATTTGAGCATTTCCTATTTCCTTCTCTACTACCGAATCTGGAACATGGCCTTCTCTGAAACCTTTTACTTTTATATTTTTTCCTAAATCAGAAATCGCCTTCTTGTAATAAGAAGCAAATTCTTCTTTGGAAATCTCTATTTTTATTTCAATCTCTGAATTTGATATTTTTTTTATTGACTGAGTCATTTAGATATGTTAATTTTTTATTAGCTCTTTGAGGGTATGTAGAAATGATTGAGAAATTAATTGCAGGATTCGTGTTTCTTTTCTTTAGTGGTATAGGAGGAGTAACCGCTTATCGTCTAATGGGAATCCCATTTCACGTCACTCTTATTTTTGTTACTCTCTACTGGTCTGGCACACTACTAATAACTTATTATGGAACAGGATGGATAGTAGAAAAAATAAAGAAATGGGAAAGTGTCAATATCTTTATAAATTCAAGCAAAAAATGGTGGAAGAAAAAAATTAGAGTACTTAGTAAAAGAAAGAGGTTCAGAGAAAAAGCTGTGCTTTGGTTGACTAAACAAAAGGAATGGGTTGTTCTTTTGCTTACTTTTATTCCCTATGTCCCAGAACTCCCGACTATTACTATCATTGCCGCCCGTTTAATGAAAATAAAGTATGCTCTTTTCTTTCTTTTACTGGGGAATTTTTTCAGAACATTTATCCTGGTAGCAACCGTTTACCAATTCCTCCCGTCTTTATAAAAGCGTGTCAATCACGCTTATTTTTTTGTCGCCTGCCAAGACGCAGCTGCTTTCTCTATTACTTTTATTGCTTCATCTTTTCCTCTCCAACCTTCAACTTTCACATATTTATATTTCTCCTTTTCCAATTTCTTGTAGTCGGAAAAGAAAACTTCGATTTCTTTTTTTAGATGTTGGCCAACATCATCTATATCTTTGATTTCTTTAAAGCGAGGATCAACTTTATCAACAGGAACAGCAATAATTTTGTTATCTGTTCCGTTTTCGTCTTTCATTAAGAGCACGCCTACAGGACGGGCTTTTATCACACATCCAGAAAAAGTTGGATATGTAGCCAAAAGGACCACATCAAGAGAATCTCCGTCTTCTGAATGTGTTTGAGGAATAAATCCATATTCAAACGGAAAAAACAAAGGAGAATAAAGCACTCTGTCCAATCTAAAATATCCTCCCTCTTCGTTGTATTCAAATTTGCTTTTTGCCCCTTTTGGGATATCTATGACAACATTGATTTCCTCGGGAAGATTATCACCGGCAGGTATTTCTTTAAAAAGATTGGTCATATTTTAAACTTTTTTATCACTTTCTTTTTTATTTGATTGTTTTTCTTTCTCTTCTTTTTTGTTTTCTTCCTGATTATTTTTTTCCTCTCCTGCTTTATCCTTACCTTCTTTTTTGATTTCGTCGCTAGTTTCTTCTATCACTGCCTTTTTTCCTCCCTCGCTTTGAACATCTATTTTCCAACCAGTTAATTTTGCCGCGAGACGAACATTCTGGCCGTTCTTTCCAATAGCCAAAGACAATTGATCTTCTGGTACAATCACTTGGGCTTTGTTTTTTTCTCCTATCTTAACCTCGATAACTTTGGCGGGAGCTAATGAATTTGCTATATATTCTGTTGGATCTTCTGACCACTCAATAACGTCTATTTTTTCTCCGCCAAGTTCATTAATAACCGCCATTACTCTTGTGCCTCTTTGTCCTACTACCGAACCAATAGGATCAATCCCTTCTGCAGTAGAAGCAACAGCAATTTTCGAACGAGAACCCGCTTCTCTTGCTATAGATTTTATCACCACCTCACCCGAAGCAATTTCTGGGACTTCCAATTCAAACAATTTTGAAATAAATTTTGGATAGACTCGAGAAAGAAAAACTAATGGACCTTTTGAAGTTTTTTCGACTTTAAGAACATAGGCTTTTAATCTTTGAGAAGCACGATAAAATTCGCCAGGTGTTTGCTCTTCTGGAGGAAGAATACCAAGTGTTTTTCCTAAATCCAAATAGACATTTTTTCCTTCTATCCTTTGAACAATCCCCGAAACTATTTCTCCTTCTTTCTTTTGAAATTCTTCAAAAATAGTTTCTCTTTCCGTTTCTTTAATTCTTTGCAAAATTACCTGTTTTGCGGTCTGGGCGGCAATCCTTCCATAGTCTTTCTCTGTTTTCAGCAGTATCTTCAGCTCCTCGCCCACTTTTATTTTGGGCTCTATCTTTTTTGCTTCTTCTATCATAATGTGTCTTTCTGGATTGAAACGCACCTTCTTCTTTTCTTGAAGTTCTTCTTCCTCTTTTGACTCATCTTTTGGTTTTTTCTTCATTTCTTCTATTTCTTCTTCGCTAAGAAGCATATCATCGTCCACTACCAACTTTACCTGCCAGAACTTTACTTGACCGGTTTTTGGATTAAGTTTTGCTTCAATTTTTTGTCCTTTCTTGCCGTAATCTTTTTTATATGCAGCGGCTATTGCTTGTTCAATAATCTCAATTACCTTCTCCTGAGGTATTCCTTTTTCCTCAGCAATTTGCGCAACAGCCGAACTAAAAGTCTTTAAATCCATAATTTACTTTACTATTTTAAAAAAGGTCTTTTTGAGCGACCTTTATTATTAGTGTAGCAGGGAGAAAAACTATGTCAAGTAATATTGGGTACTGCATTCTTTATATGACGGATTTTTGCTTTATTCTTTTCTGGAGATATTACTATGCCCAAAACATCTACCTGCCATTTTGTTTCCGGAGGATAACCTTCTTCTAAAAGGTAGGCTTGAGAGGTTTTAATAATCTTTCTCTGCTTTAAAAAGTTAACTTTATTTTCTGGAAAGAAGTTCTGATCCCCCTTGTTTGAAGTTTGCGTTTTTACCTCAACAAAAGAAATTATACCTTCTTTCTTTGCTACAATATCTATTTCGCCATACACTGGTCCAGAAACAAATTTTGGAGAGTAATTCTTTTCCAAGACCTTGTACCCTTTCCTTTTAAGATATCCTCGGGCAATTTTCTCTCCTAAAATTCCCAACTGCCGGGAGTTCATATACTTTCATTTTAACATTAAGTTTGAAAATATCGAAAAGATTCCTAAAATTTCTTCAAATTTAATCCGAAAGTTCTCAGAAAATGAAATAAAAACAAAACTATTCTCCGCTAAGACATTGCACTTTTGCATCTCTCAAGCTTAGTTATAGATTAACTTTTAATCCCTACATTTTGATGGTATAATCTATTTAAAAGAGAAAAAATATATTCTTTCTAAAAGTAAAAAGTCGAAAACTTTTAAGGTTAATATGGCCTACATTCAATTATGCTTAATAGTAAAAAAATTATAACTTTTTCCTTACCAAAAGGAATTTATATACTTCAATCAGAAAAAGCACAC
>CAYMMJ010000028.1:0-7243 GCA_964391535.1 uncultured Candidatus Saccharibacteria bacterium | reverse complement strand
AACAAGTTAATCCAAAAATGATAATTAAATCTTGGCAGGAAGTTACTAATTTTTAATTTTCTATGTTTAATCTTCTTGGAAAATCAATTTTTGCCTTGGATATAAGCGATTTTTCGATTGAGGCGCTTCAGATAAATCGCAAAAAAAGGGTTAAAAAATTTGCCAGAACTATTTTAGAGAAAGGAATCGTAGAAGACGGATTTATTTTAAATAAAGATAAATTAGTTCAAGAAATTAATAAGTTGTTACACAAAGCACGAATAAGGGCGAGGAATGTTATTCTTTCTCTACCTGATTCAAAAATTTTTGTTTGCCCTTTTAAAATTCCTGCAAATTTGAAAGAAAAACAAATAAAAAGCGCGATAATAAGCGAAGCAGAAAAGACTATTCCGTTGGAAATTAGTAAACTTTACTGGGACTACAAAGTAATTTCTCAAAAATCAAATAACTACAATATTTTGTTTGTGGGAGTTTTAAAAGAAATAGTAGATGACTATTTAGAAGTATTTGAAAAAATTCGAATAAAAGCCGTTGCTCTTGAACCAGAATCTTTAGCAACAGGAAGGGCTATACTTGAAGGGAAAAAACTCAACGCCAGCGCCCTGATAATTGACATAGGAGCCAGAACTACTGATATTGCTGTGTTTGATAAAGACGGTATCCTTCAAGATTCTGTTACAGTAGAATTAGCAGGCGAGGAGTTTACTCGTCTTGTTGCAAAAGAATTAAAAATTACCTCAAAACAGGCAGAGAAGGTAAAAAGAAGAGTAGGTTTTAACAAGAAAAAAGATTCAAAGGTAGCCTCTGTTTTAGAGAAAGCCATTCAGCCTGTTATAAAAGAAATAGAGAAAGTGATTGAATATCATGGGCAGATTCAAAAAATTTTTTTAGTGGGAGGTTCCGCTCAGTTGCCAAATATAGATAAATTTTTCACCTCGTCTCTTGGAATTAAAACTGAAGTGGGTATTTCTTCTTTGGTAAAACAATTAAAAAAACACTCAATTCTTTTTAATACAGTAGCGGGACTTGCTCTGCGGTCAATAAAAAGGAGTCCGCCGGAGGCAGATATAAATTTGTTGCCCAATCAAAGAAAGAAGAGCAGGATATTTTATAAAAAGCAAAAGGAGTCAAAAAAAATAAGAAATCGCCGTCTTCTCGAGATTTTGACGATTATTATTTTAGCTATTCTTCTCTGGAGTATATATATTCTTCTTATTAAACCTTCTTCTTTATCTCAACCACCCTCTCAACTGCCTTCCGAGACGCCTTTAATTCCAGAAACATCTTCGTTGCCAGCAGCAACTTCTATTCAAGTATTGCCCAAAGAAGAAACTACTGCTTCACAAACAACCAGTTCTCAATCTACTACTTCTCAAGCAACGAGTTCTCAAGAAAAAGTAGAAATGATAATTGTACAACAGACCGAGACCGGTTGGCTCAATGTAAGAATGGGACCTGGCACAGAATACCCTGTTATAAAAAAGATTTATCCCGGTGAGAGTTATCCACTATTGGATGAATTTAATAAATGGTATAAAATAAAAGTAGACGAAGAAAAAGCGGGGTGGATATTCTCCCGTTACGCAAAAAAATCCCAAAATAACCAATAAAGGTCTATCTAATTTTTAAATTACTAAAAGAATTATGATGAAATCTCAAAAGGGTTTTACTTTAATAGAGGTACTTTTGGTAATTGGTCTTATTGCTATTCTTGCTGCTATTGTGATTATTGCTATTAATCCTGCTCGTCAGTTCGCCCAAGCAAGAAATACCCAGCGCTCAAGCGATGTCAATGCAATTCTAAACGCGGTCCATCAGAATATGATTGATAACAGAGGTACTTGGACTTGTGCCAGTGGTGACATTCCTACGACAACTACAAAGATGGCAAGCAGCGGAGGGTACGATATATGTTCCTGTCTTGTTCCAACTTATTTGCCGGCAATGCCGTATGATCCTGTAAATGGTTCTTATACTGATTGTACAAGTTATGATACAGGTTATAATATTATAAAAAGCACTACTACTGGGCGAGTGACAATTTCTGCTCCTAGCGCGGAACTTGGAGTAACGATTAGTGTAACCAGATAAAAATAAAAAATTTAAAATTTAAGAACTTCTGTGTCCGAAAGTTTAACTTTCGGACACTTTATGTTAGAATAATTTAAATAATAAAGAAACAGGAAATGACTGCTCGTCTCTATAAAAAAGCAAGAGTGTCTGATACAATATCTATAGTTGCTCATCAGTTAAAAAATCCAATATCTGTTCTTTACGGTTATTTGGAAGTTTTGGCTTCTGAAGATCTTGGAAAGTTGAATAAAAAACAGAAAGAGTATCTCTTAGACGCCCTTAAAAATGTTGAAGCGATGTCTAATATTGTTAAAGACTTACTGGATGTCTCGAAAATTGAGGAAGGAAGGTATAAAATAAAGCCTCAAGTAGTAGATTTAGGGAAGATATGTAAGGAAATCATAAAGAATCTTTCTTCTTGGGCAAGGGCTTCAAACTGCGAAATTGTTTTTAGTGCGCCTGCAAAACTACCCAATGTTTATGTAGACCCCTCCAAAATCCGTTATGTCATTGAAAATTTAATTTCTAATGCTGTAATGTATAAATCTTCGGGTCCCGCAAAAGTAGAGGTAAAACTTAAGAAAAGAAAAGATAAAGTTTTGTTTATGTGCAAAGATAATGGCATTGGGATTTCAAATAAAGATGTTGATAAAATTTTCTCAAAGTTTTTTAGATCCGAAGAAGCGGTAATGTTAAATCCTGCAGGAACAGGTCTTGGTCTTTATATAAGCAAAGCCATTATCAGATTAAATGGAGGGGAGATTTGGTTTGAAAAAAACAAAAATAAAGGAATGACCTTTTATTTTACATTACCTATTGCTTAATTTTTAAAATGACAAAAAAAGAAAAAAAGAAAAAAATACTGATGATTGAAGACAATATTTTTTTGAGAAAACTCTATCGGGACAAACTGACGCGTGAGGGATTTACTTTTATAGAAGCAACAAACGGAATAGAAGGAATCAACAAAAGTATTACTGAAAAACCTGATTTAATTATTCTTGATTTGATTTTACCAAGAAAAAACGGCTTTGATGTTCTTGATGATTTAAGAAAAGATTCAAGGACAAAAGATATTCCTGTGGTTGTGCTTTCTAACCTAGGGCAAGAGATGGACGTAAAAGAAGCGCTATCCAGAGGCGCTCAGGAATATTTAGTGAAAACAGAAACTCGTTTAGAAGAAGTAATTAAAAAAATTAAAAAATGGTTGCCTAAATAATTAGCAATTTACAATAAACTTTGTTATAATTCAAAAATATATGAAAGAACAAATTAAAATTCTAATGATTGAAGACGATCCTTTTTTCGGTAAGCTTTGCGCTAAAGTATTAGAAGATGAAGGTTTCTCAATTGAGTTGGCTAAGGATGGAGAGCAAGGTTTAGAGAAATTAGCAGAGGAGAAGCCTGATTTAGTACTTCTTGATATAATTCTTCCAAAAATGAATGGGTTTGAAGTGTTGGAAGAAATTAGGAAAAATCCTGACCCAGAGCTGGCAAAAATTCCTGTAATTATCTTATCTAATCTTTATTCTGATAAAGAGGAGAGCAAAGCAAAAGAATTAAAAGCCAATGGCTACTTGGTCAAGGCAAATACAAATTCTGACGAGTTGATAAAAAAGGTAAAAGAAGTTCTACGCGAGGTATCTGAGGAGTAGGACTTTTCGTTAGTATTGAAAAAAGGTCGATTTATTTTTATTTATTTCTAAAAGTTTATGGCTGAAGCATACTGCGTTAAATGTAAGAAGAAAAAAGAGATAAAAAACCCAAAAGAAATTATAATTAAGGGTAAGGGAGGAGTAAAAAGAAAGGCAGTTACAGGCGTTTGTCCTGATTGCGGGACAAAGATGTTTAAATTTCTTCCTAATAAATAGGAGAGTTATTAAAGAAGAAAACCACAACAGGTTTATTAATTTTGTTTAACCTAAGATGTCTCAACAGAAAGAAAGTGTTGTGCCTGTTTCTATGTTTGAAAAAAAACAGGCCGTAGAAAAATTAATAGAAGAGAGTGTTTTGACTCACGAATTTTATTTTCTGTTGTTTTCTTCTACTGTTCTTATTACTTTAGGTTTAATCTTAAATAATGCGGCGGTAGTAATTGGAGGGATGATTTTGGCACCCTTAATTTCTCCTCTTTTAATAATCGGATTAGGAATAGTTGTTTGCAGAAAAGATATTATTAATCAAAACCTTTTAGATTTTGCAAAGATTGTTGCCGTGATTGTGGCTACTTCTTTTGTTGTGGCGTTTATTTTTAATGTAAAAGAAACTACTTCAGAAATTCTTTTAAGGACGGCTTCAAATTTCGAATATTTCTTAATTGCCTTCATAGCAGGAATTGTAGGAACATATTTTTGGGTGAAGCCTCATCTTCAGAATCTTATCTCCGGGGTTATTATTGCAGTGGCTCTTGTTCCTCCTCTTTCCAGTTTAGGAATAGGATTGAATATGTTGGATAAGAATGTTATTGCTGGCTCTTTGATGTTTTTTATTATAAATTTCACAGGCATTATTTTAGGAAGCATTTTAATGTTTAGTTTGTTTGGTTTTAGCAGAGCGGAGAAAGGAGTCGAGAAGACTATTCAAAAGAAATTAAAAGAAGTTACTAAGTCAAATAAAAAGGGCAAGAACCACAAGAGTTAAAGGCGTCTTGCAATACAATGATTGAAAAAAGGATTTATAAGATTGTTCCTTTTTTGTTTGTGGCAAATATCTTGATTTGGATTTGTGTCTATGATTTAAGTCAGCCTCAGTTACTTGAGGTTTGTTTTTTTGATGTAGGACAGGGAGACAGTATTTTTATTGAAACCCCGCAGAGATATCAGATTTTGATTGATGGAGGACCAGATTCCGGTATTTTAGAAAAACTGGGAAAAGAAATGCCTTTTTGGGATAGAAGTATTGATCTTCTGATTTTAACTCATCCCGAGCACGATCATATGGCAGGATTGATTGATGTCCTGGAAAGTTTTGATGTGGAGAATATCTTGTGGACAGGTGTATTAAGAGACACTCCTGAATATGAAGAATGGAAGAAAAAAATTAAAGAAGAGGGTAGCAGGATTATGATTGCTAAGGCGGGTCAATATATAAAATTAGGAGATGTTTGGTTTTTTATTCTATGGCCCGATAAAAATTTAGAAAATCAAAGACCAAAAAATACAAACAATACTTCTGTTATTGCCAGATTGGTTTTTGGAAAGATATCTTTTTTGTTTGAAGGCGATGCTTATAAATCAGTGGAAAGAAAGCTCTTGGTGCAAAACAAAGATCTAAAAACAACTGTTTTGAAGGTTGCTCATCACGGAAGCAAAACCTCAACAGGAGAGGATTTTTTGAAAACAGTGCTTCCAGAAGTGGCAGTGATTGAAGTAGGGAAGGATAATCATTATGGCCATCCTCATCAAGAAACATTGGAAAAATTAAAAAAATATGGTATAAAGGTTTTAAGGACCGACCAAAACGGCGACATCAAAATATTTTCCGATGGTCTAAATTACAAAATAAAGTAATTTTTTCATTTAAAAATATGGAGTTTCCAATATTTAAAACAAAAATAGAAGGTGTTGGTAAAAAGTTTGATTTAACTAATCCTTCTCAACGGCAGGAATATTTTCAATTGAAAGCGGGTGAAGAAATCAAAAAAATTAAAGATTATTTAGAAAATAATAGTTTTATTGTCTATCTTTTAGGAAAAAAGAATTCCGGAAAAGGAACTTATTCTAAGATGTTTGGGGAGATTGTCGGTTCGGAGAAGACAGCCCATATTTCGGTAGGAGACATTGTCCGTCGGGTTCACGAAGAGATTCTTTCAAGCAAAGAGAAGAAAGAAGAATTAGTTGATTGGTTGAGAAAAAATTATAGAGGGTATATTTCAGTAGATGAAACTATCCAGGCGTTACTTAATAGAAGCACTAAAACCCTTTTACCTACAGAGTTTATCTTGTCTTTAATAGAAAGAGAAATAAGCAAGATGCCCAAAAAATCTCTTTTTATTGACGGATTTCCCAGAGACTTAGATCAGGTTTCTTATTCGTTGTTTTTCAGGAACCTTATTGATTATCGTCAGGATCCGGATATTTTTGTCTTAATCGATGTTCCTGAGGCGGTGATTAACGAGAGAATAAAATGGAGACGGATTTGTCCTCTTTGTCATACTTCAAGGAATCTTAAACTGCTTCCTACCTCAAAAATCGGCTACGACAAGCAAAAGAAGGAATTTTATTTAATATGTGACAATCCTGAATGCAAGGGGGAGAAAATGATTCAGAAAGAAGGGGACGAAGCAGGAGTTGAACTTATAAGAGAGAGACTCAACAAAGATCAGGATCTTATCAATAAGGCATTTTCTCTTCATGGGATTCCTAAACTACTTTTAAGAAACTCTGTTCCGGTTGAGAAAGCAAAAGAGTTTATTGACGATTACGAAATTACTCCCGAATATAGTTATGAGTTGGAAGGAGATAAAGTAAAAATCATTGAAAAACCTTGGCAATTCTATGATGACCAAGGGAATCTTTCTTACAGCTTGATGCCTCCGCCGGTAGTAGTTTCTATGATAAAACAAATGGCGGATGTTCTTAATTTGTAATTAAACATTTAAAGTTTTCTGTTATTACCCTACCTTTAAATCTGGTAGGGTTTTATTTACTATGAGCGTTTGATTTGGTAAAATTAATAAAGGTCGTTTGTTTAACAAATTAACCCAAAAATATGCGACTTTTCTCAAAATCAAATAAAAGAAACAAAAACAAAGGTTTCACTATCCCTGAACTATTGGTAGTGATTACCATCATATTGATTCTAGCTGCGATTGGATTTGTCTATTATGCTCCCCAGAAAGCAAAAACCAGAGATTCCAAAAGAATAACTGAGATAAACGATCTAAGAAAAGCAGTCCAGATGTATTATCTGGACCATGGTCATTATCCCACTTCCACAGAATCAGAAGATTGGTGTTCTTTGGAACAAACAGATCCATCAGCAGACGATTACTGTGATTATCTAAGAGACGCTCTAGTGCCACACTATATCAAGGATTTACCTCAAGATCCTCTCTATCCCAAAACAGAAGGTTCAAAGTTCTATTCCTATCAATACATCTCTACTTCTTCTGCTTCTCAATACAAATTCCACACCGACCTTGAAACAAGACCACCCTATGAGGTCTATT
>CAYMMJ010000027.1:3825-7499 GCA_964391535.1 uncultured Candidatus Saccharibacteria bacterium | reverse complement strand
CACTGGCAGCAGTCGAACCCATATTGGTGAATTTAATCTTTCGAATCTCAATCTTTTGATCCTGAGCAGTAAGCTTAAAGTTGAATACCTCAAAGTTATCTTGAGGATCAACTGAGGCCGAAGGATCAGTTGAGGTAGCCACAGTTAGCTTTCCAAGATCAGAAACGCTTGCAGTAGTCAGAGTATTTCCAGTAATTGGGAAACTGCCACTAATCTCTTCTCCATCAGCAGTAATGTAGTCAGCCGACTCAACAGAAAAGTAAATTGTCTTTCCAGCATCTGCATTATTGATAAGATCAAATTTGAAGGTAATTGTCTTGGTTTCTCCTGCAGGAACAGTAAACAGACCACTGGAATTACTGAAAGTCATTACTCTATCTGTAAAAGAACTGTATTCTGCCAATTTTGTACCGTCCTCGTAGAGATAACCCTGAGAAATATCGGTATCAGCAGAAATACCTTTTCTCTTCAATTTAAGAGTAGTGACTTTTATGTCTGAATCAGTTCCGTTTGAGAAGGTTACTTTTAAGGCAGGAATTAATGCTTGTGCTCCACCACCGGAAGTGCTGTCTGCAACAACAGTGCCAGCAGCAGGAGTGTCAGCAGCCAACGCTACTGAAAATTCTCCGGTTGTGACACCTGTCCCAGTTCCTGTACCTGTTCCTGTACCTGTTCCTGTACCTGTTCCTGTACTTAGAAGTGTATTCAGCTTAGCTCTCGTTGTTGAACCAACAAACCCAGTTCCGCTTGTTAATCCCCAAGGAGTAAGCACATCAGCAGCATATTTCTCTTGGAATTTGATAACAGCTGCCTTGGTCAAAGGACCAAAGTAGGAAGTTTCATTACCAGGAGAACCTGCGCCTGAATCAGCTACTTTGGTATCAGGATCAGAGTTAAGTACTATCTGTAAGCACTTAACATCGTCTCCTGTCATACCAACGCTGAGGTTTCGGTCAAAACTGGTAATGGTACATCCTGTAATGCCTGTGGTGCCTCCTCCCTGCATTGTGGCTAACTGAGCCTGTAGTTGCGACAACTGAGCAAGCAAGGCATCAATCTGAGCTTGAAGCTCTTCAGCAGTAACTGCACTTGCGCTTGGAGCTATTGCCCAGAATGAAATACTCAATGCTAACGCAAAAGCAAATAATTTTTTAAGCATAATAAGTTATATTAATTGACCTTTTATTAAACCGTGTCGACCTTTTTTATGTCTTCATGACCAAAGCTTTAGGGCCACGAAGAGCACGGTTTTTTGTATTACTTCTTGTCGCGGTCGACCTTATTTTTTTAATTAGATTACCGCGACTTCTCTTTTTTCAATAAAATAAATATACTAAAACCTTTCTTTAGCTTCAATTCCGATTTTTACTTTTCTTGAGGATTACTCAAAATAAGGATTTTCTCTAATGCTTGAGAATATTTTCCTTCTTTATAATCTTTTCGCACCTCCTCAAAGATTTTTTCCTGTTCCGGCGAAAGAGAATTTTGTTCTAAATCTTTTATCTGAGTCTCTACTAATTTAGCCAAAGCATCATTTAACTCCTTTGGCTCCTCTATCACCACTCCAAGGGATTCTGCTTTTTTCTTATTTTCCTCTATTTGCTTTGTTTTTTCAACTATTTCTTTCACTTCTGTTTTCTTAACCTCACCTAAACTCTTTGCCGCTTCTGAAATATTCGCCTGATATTCCTCAATGAGAGGAGCAAGTTTTTCCACTTTCTTTTCTTTAGCTGCTTTCACGAGACTTTCTAATCTTTCATTGGCATATTCCAGTTGAATATTTGGCTGTTGTTCTTCCGGAGCAAAAACAAGCCGCGCTTTCTCAGTTGCTTTCTTTATAGGATAGAGCAAATCGCCTGGTAAAGCCTGTTGAGCAGAAACAAAAACGCCCCCTGCCAAAAAGATTACTATCAAACTTGATAAAGCGTATTTATAAGAAAGAATGTTTTCAAATACTCTAAATATTCTAGGAACAGAAAATTCATCTCCAAGAATTTCTTTCTTAGTCAAAAAAACCCATTCCTTCTTGGGTTCAATACCTTTTAATTCTTTGATTTTTTGAATGAGTTCAGTTTCTGCCCTCATTATAATTATGACGAAAAAAACTACTTTTTATTACACTTTGATATCCGATATCCACGAATAAAATTATAAAATCACAACAATATCGGATAAATAAATTAAACTAAAGTAGTTTTTTGGAGCTTGTTTTTTAAAGATTTCAGAGCGCGATGAAGAGTAACCCGTGTATTTTCCTCAGATTTACCCATAATTTTGGCTATTTCTCTAACAGAAAGATCTTCTATATAGTGCCAGATTATTATATTTTGATAATCCTCTCTCAATTGAGCAATTGCTCTCTGGATTAAAAGCATATCTGAATTAAACTCGGCTTTCTCTTCAGGATCTGCTTGGGGATCCTCAATTCTACCAGAATCAGCGGAAACAATCTGTACTTTCCCTTTATTTCGATAAAAATCCACAACTAAATTTCTGGCGATACGATACAAAAAAGCCTGAATGTTTTCTATATTTTTTCCACTCTCAAACGATCTCCACCCGCGCAGAAAAGTTTCCGAAGTCAAGTCCTGAGCAATCTCTGTAGAACTTACTTTAAGAAATATAAAACGGTAGATTTTATTTATGTATTGGTCGTATATTTTACTAAACTCTCTTTTGGGATTACTCATAGTAAAGAGGTAAAAAGTAGGACATAGGACATATTGTCCTATATTTATCTATTTGTCCTACTATCGTGCTATGACCTATCATTGTGTCCTACCTTTAAGTTGGTAAAAAGTGTTATTTTTTTCCCCCACTCTTTCAACAAGTCCTTGACCCATTAAATTTCTAAAATCTCTTCTTAAAGTACGCTTACTTACATTGGGGAAAACCTCCTTAAAATCCTTCACTTGGGCGCTTCCCTTTTCTTTAAGAATATCCAAGATTTTTTTCTGCCTATCCTGCAAATCACGATGTTGCACCTCTGTGGAACCATTTTTAGGTGTTAATTCATTTTTACTCTCAGATATTTTTTTCTCTAACTGCGAAAGTTCTATACCAACATCTTCGATCTCTTCATTTCTATCTTCCTGATTGTTATCTTCTATATCTTCTTCCTTGTTCTCAAGTAAGCTTTGTTGACGAGAAAAAATCTCTTTTTGGCTCCCCCATTGAAGACTTTCTATCTCACTTATTTTTATTGCCTGAATTTCTGAAATTCTTTTAAGTTCACCACCTATTTTACTATATTCTTTCTCGATTTCCAAGAGATCATCAGAATCAATCCAGTTTAGTGTTTTGACTACTCCAAAAAAACAAAGCAAGGCTTCTACATCTTTTCTTGTGTTATCAATTAACTCTCTTGATTGATAAAACGCTCCTTCCAAAATAAAAATCAGGTTAGCCAAAATGTCAGCCCCTAACTTTCTCATTTTCAAACGTAGAGGATCCTCCTGTGGAAAAAACAAAGTAAGCCGGTAGAGCTTGGAGGTAAGTTTTACAAAATAATTCTTATCCATCGAATTTGTAGAGTATAGCAAAAATAAAAAAGAGAGTCAAAGTGTCTTTGCCTTGTTTTATTGTTTGCCTCTCTTTTACTTTAGCCAAAAATTGTCTTTATCTCCATATATTGCCACCAAGTAAAAACTCCTACTAGAATTGCAAGAATAAGA
>CAYMMJ010000027.1:0-3725 GCA_964391535.1 uncultured Candidatus Saccharibacteria bacterium | reverse complement strand
TATCTCCATATATTGCCACCAAGTAAAAACTCCTACTAGAATTGCAAGAATAAGAATAACACCCAGTGCCCACGCAGTAGATATTTTTTTATTAAGCATATTTATTTCTTTATATCAAATAAGACCTTTTCACTTTAGGAAGACAAGACTCCTGTTTTTTTATTTTACCACATTAAGGAGTGGGATAAATATCATAGGTATTATTTTCAAAAGTTAGATTATTCAAAATAGGATTTGAATTTCCTGCGAGTCGAATACCACAGGATGGTTTGTGAGTATATCCGTAGATTTGATTATGATTTCTAAAAACAGAATTCTCAATTACAGAGTCAGAATCGCTTAGCCAAACTCCTGCCACTAAATTGTTATCAAATACAGAATTTCTAATCGTGGCTGTTGCATTATCTATCCACACCGCTCCTTTATAAAATACAGGAGTTAAAGGAAGATAATAATACCATCCTCCACATCTAACTTCTACATTATCAAAAATCGAACCAGGACTTTTAATATAGATATAACGCCAACTCCCGGCTCTACAATCGCCGGTAGGACCAAAAATAATTGGTTCTTCAGATGTTCCTAAAGCAAAGAGAGTGCCTTTTATGTCTATACTAGGACGACAGACTACATCAGATACAAATTCTATATGCACGCCCGGTTCAATTAAAATAGTAGCGCCTTGAGAAATATAGAATGTTCCCCTAAATGTATAAGGGCTCCCTTCTTTGGTCAGAATAGTATCATGAGTAAGAGGCTCATTAGTATAATGGAAGAAATCGCCGGGGGAATAATTGTAGCGACTATTTTGTCTTTTTGGAGTGCCTTGCACAACATTTCCGTCAGAATCGTGACCGAATATATTGAACCCATCGTTCGTCATCCAATTAGAAGGGTTGTCTCCTGATAATTGAGGATTTATTCGCTCCATAGACATCCGAGTCCATTTTTCCTTTATTTTCGTATTTCTCCCGCCAAACCACCCAGAAGAACAATCAACAGAGTCAACTAAACTCCCCGAAGAATCCCGTAATTCCAACTTCTCCCCATCATTTGATAGAGCCCCTGTGTATATCTGATCTGCCCCTATGTCGCTAATTGTTTGGTCGTCACTCCTCTCAAGTAAAAAGTATCCATTGGCCGGAATTATGCCCGAAAGTGTTGTGGAAGGCGCGCCATCTTGGGCAAAAAGCTTCCATCCTTCAAGATTTATTTCTGTGTCCGTATTATTGAAAAGTTCAATCCATTCATCATTGGCATCGCTTTTTGTCCCCATCCAGGCAATTTCGTTTATAACAACAGATAAAGAAGGAACTGGCCTTGGATTAACATTCAAATTTATCGAAACAGATGAAGTTGTAAATCCATCGCACACAAAAAGAGTGGCTTGATACACTCCTGATGTAAACCCAGATGATTGAGGTGAAATTTCTATTGTAGAAGAACCATCTATGGGTATTGTTCCGCTAGCCGAACTTAAAATAATCCAGTCAGTAGAAGCAGAACTTGTTGAATATTCAACAAAAGCTTCCCATATTGTAGAAGTGGAAGACAAGTTTCTCAAAACAAGGCTCTGTGATACAGGGCTTTGACCTTCATCTGTTTCGAATTCTAAAATAGAAGGCTCTACTTCCAGCGCGGGAGAGAAAATTTCTATTGTAGCAGTAGCAGGAGAACTTGTAGAATAGTCGTTGTCTACTACCTCAAGTTTCGCTCCAAAAACACCCGAAGTAGCATAAAAATGGACAATGGTAGAAGTTTGAGTAGTGGTAGAATATCCATCTCCGAAATTCCAAATAAAAGAAGTTATTTCTCCGTCTGTATCAGTAGAAGATGCAGCATTAAAAAATATCTCCTCGCCTATTAACGCTCTTGATGAAGAAATATCAAATCGAGCAATAGGTAAATTATTTTCAGCACAAGGAATATTCTGTTTCTTTGGTGTTGGATTTTGAATTTCAAAATCCTGACTGTTGTCATTTGTATCTTGATATTCTTGATTTTTTTCACTCCATTTTCGAGCTAAGTTTTGGTTCTGTCCTGGATTTTGTGAAAAAGGGCCACCTTCCACAAAAGGATCAGTGCTACTCCCCCAAGCAAGAGCATCAAGAATGTTCTTATCTTTATCAAGTAAGACAATACTGTTATCTTCTGCTAATGTCTGAGAAGAAGTTGCGTCGGCATCAATTCCACTTGAGGAAGCATAGTCAGAGTTTGTCCAAAGAAAGTATTCTTGCGCAGGAATAACACTTGCTTGTGGAAAAACTCTGATTGAGTATTCTTTGCCAGAGGAAGTTTTTTTCTTTAATTGAAAACCAGAAATATCCACAGAATTAGTAGAAGGATTATAGAGTTCTACAAAATCGTCAGAAGATTTATTTCCCTCAATTTGGACTTCGGTAATAATAACCCTTGACGAACTTACTGATACCGAAGGCCCTGCTTCCTCCTGTGAAGAACCGCTACTTCCTCCTGTAAAGGAAAAGGGGCTAACACTGTTTTGACGCTTTGGTGTACCAAATATTTCATTAAAAGCAGGTCCGTAATAAGTATGCCATCCATGGCTATTTTTGTTTCTTTCCATCGAACGTTTCTCTTTCTTGTTCCCTGCCGGCCAAGTAGAATGAATTATGATTCTGTCTTCCAGGCCACATTTTTCATTAAAAAGATATAATTCTTCATTAGAATCATTTATTGCTCCAGTATAGACAAGATCGGCTCCAACATTAGGAACTGAATTATCGTCTGTCCTCTCAAGAAGATAAAATGATTTTGGTAATAATACGGTGTCAGAAGCAAAAACTACTCTAATTTGTTGCTCTTTATCAAAAATCTGCCATCCTGAGATATCCACAGAGAAATTAGAGATATTCTTTAATTCCATCCACTCGTCATTAGAAGAATTCTTAGTACCCATCCAAGCAATTTCGTTAAATACAACTCTATTTTGATGAGGACTGACATAGGAAACAGGTTTTTTGCATAGGACAATTTGTCCTATTTCCTTTTGTCCCATTTCTTCTGCTTCGTCTTGCTTTTCTTCCTGTTCTTTTTCTAATTTTTCTTGTTTTAGTTCTGACTTTTCTGTTAACTCTATTTCCTGCTCTTCTTGACTTTCAACTTCTTCTGGAGGAATGTTTAATTCTTCCTGATCTAATATATCCGATATTTGTTGATTGATTAAGTCTATTCTTTCTCCGATATCATCTAATTCCTCCTGAATTTCTTCCGGACTTTTCCCTTTTTCTATTTTTTTCTTGATTGTGGAAGGATTCGCTTCTGTAATCTTTTCTTCAATAGTAGAAATTTCTTTTTCGACTTTCTCTATTGATCCTCCTGACCCTTGAGATGGTTTATCTTGTTTTTGAACATCTTCCTGTGGATAACTTCTTTGTGAAACTGACAATGAAGGAGTTGTTTCCACAATAGAAGCCGGCGAAAACGGATTTATTTCTGATAAATAAGATTGAATTTTATCTAAGATATTCCCTAAAGAATTTTTTATGCTCTTTCCCTTATTTACAATCTTGTCTTTGGCATTGTTAACACTGCCTAACAAGCCGAAGTGCTCAGCTAATGCTTTGGTTGTTTCTATCCTATTTTTGATATCTTTGTAATATTTTCCTAAAAATGGAATCTTTTTGATATCTTCTTCTTTCTCCATTTGGGAAAAATCAGGCATCTCTTCATTGAATTTTACTTCCATACTAATTGTCCTATCCCAG
>CAYMMJ010000026.1:0-7931 GCA_964391535.1 uncultured Candidatus Saccharibacteria bacterium | reverse complement strand
TACTCTAGACAGGCAACTAAGCGAAGAAATAAGAGCAATTGTCCAAAGGAATGTAGAGGATTTTAGACCAAAGAATGTCAATAATGCTGCGGTGATTGTAATTAAGATCCCTGAAAATGAATTACTGACAGTTATTGGTTCACCCAACCCTCTTTCTTCTGAGAAGGGGTATAAAATTAATATGGCAAGAGAGCCCCGACCCGTTGGCTCAACGATGAAACCTTTCATCTATCTAAAGGCTTTTCAGAAAGGTCTGAGACCATATACTCTCGTGGAGGATAGAGAATACAAGTATATTACTGCCATGGGATTCCCTCTTTACCCTAAGAATTTTGATTACAAATACAGAGGAATAGTAGATCTCCACTATGCTTTAAGCAATAGCCTAAATGTACCAGCAGTTAAAGTCCTGGAATATGTAGGACTGGAAGATTTTTATAAATTCTTGGAACAAGACTTAGAGTTCAAACCTGTCCAGAGCTTAGAAAATTACCAACTGGGAATCGCACTGGGAGCTTTAGAAATGGATCTATTAGATCTCTCCAAATACTTTACCATTTTTCCAAACAACGGGGTACTAAAACCCCTTAAAATCATCAAAAATAGTAACGATGGTGAAGATTCAGAGAAAATAATCAGCGATCCTAAATATATTCAGTTAATCAATAAGATTCTAAGTGACCGTACTACAGGAGTAGAACAATTTGGTCTTAGAAGCGACTTAAATTTATTTCAATCCAACTATGCTCTAAAAACAGGCACTTCTCGAGATTTCAGAGACAGCTGGGTTATTGGGTACACTCCTGATTTTTTAGTCGGGGTATGGATGGGCAATAGTAACAATTCTCCTATGAATGAAGTATCAGGACAAATAGGCGCTGGAAGGATATGGGCGGAGGTAATGGAGTTACTTCTTAATTCTGAATACAATAAAAAAACTCCTTTCAAATTTGATCTCATAAAGAGTTGCTCTTTTGATGGGAATATTGAATATGGATTACCTGAAGACAACTATGAAAAAATCCGAAATCTCTTGCTTAAAAAAGAAAACAAGCTAATCCTAAATCCTCATCCCAACGATGTTTTTCTTTTAGAGAAAGGAGGTAAAATTATCCTCAAGGCCCGAGAAGAGGTAGAATGGTTCGTTAACGGCCAATATTTAGCTAAAGGAAAAGAAAGTTTCTTTATCCCCCAAGATATAGGAAGCTATCAAATAGAAGCACGCTCAATAGATAGAGGTGAGGAAAAACTGATTATAACAGTTGTAGAGTAAGCTCTTTTTACTTTATAACTTCGAAGTATCTTCCATCTGTTCTTCCGAAATTCTCAGGAAAATACATCTCGGACACTATTGCCGGTAGATGAATAAACTTTCCTGGAATAAGCACTCTGATAAAATAATCAAACTCATACACCCCAGGAGATACTCTTTCTTTAAAAAGCACTACCCGATCATCACGCAATTCTTTAAAATCAGGAATAAATTCTCTGTTCTGAAGTTCTTTCTCTTGAAGCCTAAGAGACTTTTGCTCAGTAGCTAAATCTAAATTAACTATCTCCATCCCAGCAGGAATAAAGTCCTCTACCAGTACAAAGCTTCTTGTTTTTGGAACTGTTATCTGAATATGACCTCTGATTACCTCGCCTACTTTGGCTTTATAAAGAGGTGTTTTATTTTCTTTGTCATCTAATCTATAAAATTCCCTTGTGATACTAAATCCTTCATCACGGGGAGGAATTCTGTCGGCGGGCAGATAATAACGAAGAGCAAGATCATAATAGAGACTATTATGCAACCTATCACGGTTATTCTTCAAGAACTCAATGATGTTAATGTCGTTTATCTTTAATTCCGGAACCGCAACCTCCACTTTTAATTGCTCTAAAATATTATCTGGCCTGAATTCGAAATCTTCCTTCACTTGGTCATTGACTAAAATCTTGAGATTGAAATTAGCTTCGGTTTCTTTTTTCCACTCAAGATAATCAACGAGGGCATCAATTACAGAAAGAGTATTGTTAGTAGATCCCCAAGCTCCATCTTTGGATCGAGAATTAAGCAGCCATCTTACAGTCTTGTCTATGATAGGATTTTTGCTCTTTGTGGCAACCAGTGCTTTGAGATACAGAGATGTGTTCTTGATAGGCGTCTCCCAATATCGCCAGTAGGTTTCTCTGCTTTGTTCAAGAAAGGCTCCTCGAGCATCTATGTCTATTCTGTTCTCTAAGGCTGTAAAGATTCTATCTCTCAATCTTAAGTCAAATCCTTTTTGAGAAAGCACTATAGCAAGATAAGCAAGGCTGGTGTTATTTATCTGATCATTTATAAAAAGTTCGTCATTGGCAATTTGGATTATCTTTCTTCTAAGTCCACTGTATCTCTCTCCAGAAAACCCAGGAAGTCTAAACAACGTATAGGAGGTAAAAATAACTGTGTTTTTATCTCTATAGAGACGACGGTCGGTAGTTATCTTTCTATAGAGATAATCGACTGCTCTCTGCAATCTTTCTTTATCTATATTGTAGCCTGCCAGAGAAAGATTGTTTAAAGTTTCTACAACATGAATAGTAAGGTAAAAATCAGATCTACCTTGGCGCCAATATGAAAATCCTCCATCGCCTTGCTGATTATGATATAACTTACTCAACCCTATCTCTACTAACTCATCTACAGAATACTCTCTATCTTGATAGATCACCTTCTTTAACTGGAACTTATCTGAGATGTTTGGGAGGTTCAATCCTCTCTTTACAATAGCTATAGCATTGAGTTTGCTAGCGATTTGCTCTGAACAGCCATAGGGATATTGAATAAGATAATTTAGAGCATCCGGGAGGAATACTGCTAAAGTAGCGCTACTCTTTATTGTCAACTCTCCCCTGTCTTTGACTATGTCTTCTGGTAAAAACACATATTCTCTGCTCGATTGAGCAGTAGTATAGTTGGCGCTAGCAACCACCTCATATGTATTATTTCTTGTCACATCTATTGTCTGCTCTACTGTATCTTCTAAAGAGTCACTTTTGGCTGAAAGAATAAATCTATGAATACCTGTCTTGATTTTAGGAGAGGCTGTCACTTTAAAATACACAGTTTCTGTCTCTTGGGGTTTGATAGTAATATTTTTTATTGACTGGTCATTATCAAGTAAAAGAGTGAGGCTCGTAAACATAACATTGAGTTTTTGTTTCTTGTCTGTTTGATTGAATATCTTTGCTCCCAAATAGAAATCATCGCCCGGCACTACAAAACGAGGCTTTAGCGGAACAACCATCAATTTCTTTTTGGTAAGAAATTCTCTATAACCTACACCGAGTTTTGTGTCTTTGCTTACTCCTACCGCTTCTGTCTGCCAGGTAGTGAGATTGTCTGGTAAAACAAATTTTACCTGAGCTTTCCCTTGTGAATTTGTTCTTACTACTGCCGACCAGAAAGCAGTTTCCCTAAATTCTCCCCTTTTCTTCCTGGCAAGGCCCTCGGCTTCCTGGGCCATTCCTCCTCCTCCTTTAGTAGGAAGAGGAACTTCTACAAGAATGTTTTTGAGATTAGAAGCAGTAGAGACAGTTAAGGGAAAACCTCCGTAGAAAAATATCAATGGATTTTTCTTAGGATTACCTTTAAGCGCCAAAACGCTCAAATCTACCACAGCTATTGAGAATTCAGCAGAAACAGGTCTCCCTGCATAGTCTGTGGCGGTAATATCCAAAATAACCTCTTCTCCCGGTAGATATTGTGTTTTGTTGCTTTCTACCGCAACATTGATTTTCTTTCTTTCTGTATTGATTTTAAATTCTACTTTCCCAAATTTTACCTCCGGTTTTGATGAAAATAACAATACAGACACGTAGATATTGGGAATATACTCTTCTTTTATCCTAAACTTGTAATTGTAGAAACTACCTTCTATATCTACTATCTTGTAATCAAATATTTTACCCCTTTCTATAGAAATTAAGGCTTTGGCTTGCTCACAGGGAGATTCAATGATTAAGCTGGCTTCGTCTCCCACATTAAGATTGGTCTTCTCTGCCTCAATCTCAAGCTTGGTATCTTTTGTAGGAGGAACTGTTATCTGTTTTTTGCCATATACATAAACATTATAAGTGGAAAAAACAAGGTTACCCTTACTGTCTTTTGCCAAAGCCTCAAGTTCATATCTTCCTTCCTGATCCATCTCAAACTCCTGACGATAGTCTCCTTTCCTGTCTGTGCTGAAGTTAAACCGCTTTATTAAATCTCTTTTCTTCTCCCAATGATATTGATAACCTCCATCTGCTCCCAGTCTTTTGCTCCAAATCCAATCTACTTTATAAACATCGAGTTCTACATTCTTGACTTTCTTTGGTCTTCCCTGGATATCAACAGTCTTTATTCCCACAATGGTTTTCTCATTCTTTGCTAAGAATGACTTTTCAGGCCTAAGACCAATATAAAATTCTCCTGCATGAAGAATGAATGACTTTTGAGCAGAAACGGTCCTTCCTTGAGGATTCTTGACTTCTACATCCACTACTATGATCTTACTCTTCCTGTCTTCTTTGTCTGGAAATAATTTCTCAAGATCCAAAGTCTCAGAAATCTTTGCTTTGCCATTTTCATCAAGAGAGGTCTTTCCTCTTAGGATAAATCTATCTCCATACCCAGCAGCAGGCCACCAATACCATCTCGATCCAAAATTAAAATAACCATCCGAGTATCTATCAAAATAATAATTCTGACTAGCAATAGTATAAGTTACCTCTCCCCTTTCTAGCGGAACACCGAAGTAATAATTAGCCTCGACGTCTAAATTAATCGTTTCCTTGGAGATATACTCTTCTTTGTCTGAATGTATCTTTACCTGGAACGCAGCAGGGACATATTCTTGAACATCAAAATAAACACATCTGTATTTTCCCACGCACGCTCTATATGTACCCAAAGGAGCTTCTCCGTCCAGTACAATTTTTGTATTAAAAGTACCAAAATCACTAAGCTCTAAATCTCTATTGAGAATTGTATCACCTTTACTAGTCCAGACCTTAAGGTTAATTTTCTTGTCCTGATATATTTGATAGTTTCCATCATAACCTATCCTATGAATTCCTTTTATAAACACATCCTGACCGGGTCGGTAAATAGGCTTGTCGGTATAGAGGTAAACTTTTTCTGCATTAAAGGCTCTGGAGGCATAACTCAATTTGCTCTCATATGAAGGAGGAATAATAGTACTATCGTCTCCTTTTATAACAATCGCACCTCCGGGATTTCTTATTACATCAACGAAAGCGATCCCTTGATCATTGGTTACAAAAGAACCAGCAGGAATTAAATTATTACTTTGTTCTTTATACAACCTCACCTGGGCTCCTGAGACTGGTTCAAGACTATCCAGGTAAGTAACCCAATAAAGATTGTGAATTTGTTTTAGATCTGCCTCACTCAAGAGTAATCTTTCTCCATACGTGCTGTATTCAGGCTCAATTTTCTTTTCCGCTACAGCTAAATTTGTAACTGTTAAATAGCTTCTTTCATATACAGGTCTCTGGTTCCCAGAATAATAACGCCAGTCTTTTCTTTTGTAGTTTGGATTATAAAAAGTAATAATATAGTGGCCAATGGGATTCGAGAAATAATCCGCTACATTTACTTTAAAATAATTCTTAATCCAATATCTGTTAGGAAGATCAATTGTATCGCGCACAACTTGCCGGCAAGAAACTACATGTGGAGAATCAAAACTACTCAAAGGATCCTCCACATAATCGAGTAGTTGAAGAGCTTCTACCTTACAAATCTCCATATTTACATAGGTCATATTTTCCGCAGCAAATGTAAGCGATGTTCTCTGGGGAGAGGTCACATTATATTTTCTTTGAAGATGATAAAAATTCAAGGAAGCGCTTGGCATTGCACCAGTAGTAAACTCCAAGTGATAAGGTAATTTCTGCCCAAAAACATCTTCTAAATTAAGATCGACAGAATAACGAGCAAGAGGAATCAATTTATACCTTATGGTGGTGTGAAATTCTCCTAAGTTACATATTTCTTTTCCGTATTTAGAATGGACCTTCCAAGATCTTTCCCATCTCTCTAAGACATAGTCCTGGTTTGTAGTAAAATACTTCTCATAATCCTCCTGGGCAGGTCTAAGGACAGGAGTGTTTGTGCAAAGCACAAGGCTGGTGAGAGAGGCATTGCTTGAATCATCGGAAGGAGAACTTCTTAGGACCCTAAATTTAGGAAAAGTAATAAGAGAGTACTTTATGGGCTCTCTGTTAATGAACAGGCCAGATGTATTAACAATTTTCTCAAAATTAATCTCTAATTGTTCACCTCGACCAATATCTTTGTCTTGGAAAGTAATAAATATGCTTTTTTTGTCGGGAACTTTCTCACATTGAACACCAGAACTGAATTTTTTAGAAGAATCTTTGCATTTTTCTTGATAGCCGATGTCTTTGATTTTTGGACCTGTAATTATACTTCTATCTAAGTCAATATCTTCCCAGAAGGTAACATAGAGTTTACCCTGAGGATCAAAAAAATTAAGGTCAGCGTAATTTGTTCTTTCCGAAAAAGCAGAGATATCTTTAATCACTCCAGTTGTTTTAAAGTTTATAATCTTTGGCTGATCCAAATTAATATCTCCTTCTAGGGGATAGGCTCTTTTGATTTCAAGAAGATACTCATTATTGAAATCCCAAAGATCTTTTCTTGAAAACTTGTCTCGGGCATTGTAGATTTCAATCACTGACTTGTTCACTCCTTTTTTGCTTTTGTCTTGTTTTTTCTTGAAAACATCCCACCCTATACCAATTTTTTCAACCAAAGAAGCAGTGAAGTTGCCTATGTCTATATTGCCAAAAACTAATCCTTTTGATGAGACTTCAGCACCTATATTGCTCAGTGACTCTCCTTGGTATTGAGCGACAAACTCTATCTCTTCATTGGTGGTTTTGTTTTTCAACGAGATTTCTCTCTTTGTTTTCTCCAAATCTACCGGCTGGTTGAAGTAAATCCTAATAGGACTATTGTAGCCAACATCGTGAGTATCACTAATTCCTGTATATCGTAGCTTCCTTGTTATAAAAGTGATTTCTTTTCCTTTCACTTCTAATCCATCCATGGAAACCATTCCTGGTCTTATCTTGACTGTGTAATGGGAAGACCTTTTTAATCTATCTTTGGGAATAAATTGAAGGTTTCGTGTAGTAATCCACTTAAACCTTCCCTCAGTTTTGGGAGTAATTTCCACGGGCAGATCCTGTTTTTCTAAATACCCCAATGTAGTTAAAGGAACCATTGGACGATTAAAGACAATGGTAATCTCTGATTTTTCAGACGCTTCGGAGTTCTCTTTGGGAAAAACAGCAATAATTGCCGGATCTTCTACCGCCAAAAAATCAGCCTCAATCACTGCTTCCTGAGGTTCTGTTAAAGTAAGCTGGACTGAGTAGTATCTGTTGAGCTTTAGCTTTGCTTTGGGTTTGAAGACTATTTCTCTTTCCTGAGCAGACTCAATCCATTTTCCCTTAATTTCAGGATAAAATTTAACATTCTGTTGCGCCTCAGATTTATCAATTCCTGGCGGTAAATGAATAACAATATTTGCTGACTGAGAAATTTTTTCATCAACTAAACGATAACCCTGAACATAAGAAGGCCTTATATACTCAAGGACTTGCTTTCTTGTAAAAAGAAAATAACCGCTTCCGATTATAAGAGCAGCTATTATTAAAAACACAACAATTTTTTGGGACCTTGAAAGATTCCTAAAACTTAAAGGAAAAGATAAATTATCCATATTGAATTGAAAAAAAATAATATTAAGGACCTTTAGTTAATTATAACAAAGTTTAGAAAGATATTTAAATATCTTTTAGAGCGTCTATTTGTTTGTTTATTTGGGCAACTCTCTCAAACTGAAGATTTCTTTTTGCTAAATCTA
>CAYMMJ010000025.1:0-8219 GCA_964391535.1 uncultured Candidatus Saccharibacteria bacterium | reverse complement strand
CCAACAAAAGTTGACAGGTCAGGTGCTTATATGGCTCGCTATGTAGCAAAAAATATTGTTGCTGCAGGATTAGCAAAAAAATGCCTAGTTAGATTATCTTATGTGATAGGAGGGATAAGGCCATTAGAGGTAAGTGTGGATACTTTTGGTACGGGAAAAGTTTCCGAAGCAAAATTAATTAGAATTATTCCTTACGTTTTTGACCTTTCGCCGGGAGGAATTATTAAAGAATTGGATTTATTAAGACCTATTTATCGAAAAACTTCTTGTTATGGTCATTTTGGTAGAAAAGAAAAAGGGTTTAGTTGGGAAAAAACAGATAAAGTTAAAGAAATCCTTAAGTTAGTAAAATAACTTCTTTTTGACAAATGAAAAAATATTCTTCAAAGAAAGCTAAAAAAGGGAAATTGGCTTTCCGCACGCAAAGCCAGTTCATTTATAAGAAATGCCAAATAGTCAAGAAGACAAAGAAGAAAAAGTGAGTTCAAGAATCTTTTTTTGGGAGTTTGTTTTGTTTTCCTCTACCATATTTTTGGGAATTGTTACTGCTTTTCGGATGAGCAGTGTTTTTAGGATTCAAAAAATTAATGTTTCCCCTATCGAGCCCTGGCAGTTTATTTTATATTTCATAATCGCAACGCTGGTCGTTTTATTTCTAGCTTTCTTCATAAAATCTAGTTCTGTCAAAGGGAAAATATTTAAAATTCTTTTTGTTTTTTCTGTGTTTTGGGGAGGCCTTTTGGTTTTAGATATTTGGTTGGGAGATATTTTGGCTCTTTTTTTGATAATTGTTTTAATTTATTTTTGGTTAAAAAGACCAAACGTTTTGGTTCATAATCTTTGTATGGTTTTTGCTATAGCCGGTGTAGGAGCAATTGCAGGTTTAAGAATACAACCAGAAATAATGGTGATTCTTCTGGTGATTTTTTCTATATATGACCTTATTGCTGTTTACAAGACTAAACATATGCAAAAGATGGCAAAAGAAATGATAAAACATGGAGCGGTGCTTGCCTTGATTATTCCGCCAAAGAGAGAAGATTTTTCAGGAAAAATAAAGGAAGTAAAGGCAGGAGGAAAATTTTTAGTGCTTGGCGGAGGAGATATTGCTTTTCCTCTTTTACTTTCTGTTTCTTTAGTTCCCCAAGGTATAATTTATGCTTTAATTGTTGCTATCTTTTCTTTAGTTGGACTCTTTGTGAGTTTCATAATTTTCATAAAACAAAAAGAGAGAAAGCCAATTCCTGCTCTTCCTCCAATTGCTTTATTTTCTATGCTTGGTTTTTTGTTTACCAAAATCACAATTTTCTGGTAAAATAAAAAAACAATTATATGCTTGATAGAAGAAAAAAATATCTTCAAATTGCTCTTAATAGTAGTTTAAGAGAGGCATTTTCAATAATAAATCAAATTCCTCTTGATGAAAGAATTATTATTGAGGCAGGAACGCCTTTAATAAAAGAGTTTGGATCAGAAGGGATTAGAATGATTTACAGGTGGTGGTCAAAGAGGATATTAAGTTGGGATTTACAGAAAGAGCAGAAACAGTTTTCTCCTTATATTGTAGCCGACCTTAAGTGTATGGATAGGGGGGCTAGAGAGGTGATAATTGCAAGAAAAGGAGGTGCGAGTGCAGCAACGGTTTTGGGCACTGCTCCTGTTGAAACGATAGATGCCTTTATCGAAGAATGTGAAAAGCATCAGATAGATTCTATGATTGATATGATGAATGTTGAGTTTCCTTTAAGCGTGCTTCGGAGACTAAAAAAACTTCCGAAGGTTGTTGTATTGCATCGAGGAGTGGACGAGGAAGATTTTAATCCCGAAAAAGAATTACCTTTCTATGAAATACAGAGAATCAAAAGTAATTATGATATTATGATTTCTGTTGCTGGTGGAGATAAATTTCGTGAGGTTGAGGAAGCAATTTTTAACGATGCCGATATAGTAGTTGTCTGGAGGTCTTTTTATAAAAGCACAACTCAAACGGCAGATCTAGCTCGTAAATTCTTAAAAGAGATTAGGTAAAATGCTTAGAGATAAGATAAAAATATTTAAAAAATCTCCTCACAAAACTTCTTTGGAAGACTTGAGAATGAAGTTAATTATAGATGAAGCGGTGGCGGTGATGTGTTCTTTCTCTATCTGGGTTATATTTTCTGGATACTTAGATCCTTTTAAAAAGATAGGCGCTGATACCATGATAGGTCAGCAGAGACTTTCGGCTTCTATAATTTTGATACTCCCCTCTTTGTTTTTCGCTGATTTTTTATTCAGAAGAAAGCTTAGTCAGATAGAGCGAAAAAAAGAAGAAGTCTTAGATCGTCAAGCATTTTATCTAAAAAATCAAGACGAATTAAAGATTGTAGAGGAAGATATTGAATTCTGGTCAAAGATGATCAATCGTGTTCATCTTGTTTTTGCACTAGTTCTAATTTCCTTATTTGCCTTTATTATGTTCGTTCATACTTTCGTACTCAAGTGGTTTCTTCGAAAATATTATTTAATATATCTAATGATTAAGATAAGTTTGTGTTAAAAGAGATCAGGTAAAAAATATTTATTTATTAATAGTTAATGTAAATAAAAATTATGGAATATTTAGACCTTTTTATCTTCTTGGCAATATTTACTCTCTTTGTTATAGTATGGCGAAGACATACAAATAAAATAAACCAAGACCTTGCTCTTGTTAAAGAGGTGATGGAAGAAAATCCTGGGCTTTCGGAAGAAAAATTAGTAGAGAAGGTCAAAGAAGCTTATCAAACGCACTACAACATGGATTTTTCTTCTTTAGATTTTCAAAAAGAAGAGATTATAAAAAAACATATCAAAAGAAGAATTGAAGAAATAAGAAGAGGAGCTTTAATCTAAAGTTAATAAAGATGTTACCTAGTTAAAAACCTAAAACAAAAAAACAAAAAGAGGAAATCATTCCTCTTTTTGTTTTAGGCTTTTAAGATACTTTTATCTTTATTTATTTTTTGATAATAGTTTTTTAAACCCTTCCATAATTTCTACTGGTAGAGCGAAAATTACTGTCTTTGAAGGGTCTGGCTGGAGTTTATCAATCGTTTCTAGGGTTCGTAAAGACATTCCTCCTGGAATTGAAGAAAGAGTTTGGGCGGCAATACTTAGATTTTCAGCCGCTTTGATTTCTCCTTCAGATTTGATAATAATAGCCCTTTTTTCTCGTTCTGATTCTGCTTGGGCGGCCATTGCTCTTTTCATTCCAGCAGGAAGTTCTATGTCTTGCATTTTGATAGCAGTAACATCTATTCCCCACTCGTCAGTTTCTTCATCTACTACCTTTTTGATGTCTGCAGCAATTTTTTCTCTCTCGGTCAAAAGAGTATCAAGTTCTAATCCTCCTACAATGTCTCTCATTGCTGCCAAAGCATATTGAGAGGTAGCGTATCTATAGTTTTTTATTTTAAGCACTGCGTCTTCTGCTTTTTCTACTCTAAAATATACTACCGCATTGATTCCTACAGGAACGTTATCGCGAGTAATTGCTTCCTGTCGAGGGATGTCTACAGTAGTGATTCTCATATCTACTTTAATCATTGTTTGGATTCCCGGAAAAATCCATCTTAACCCCGGTGTGAGAGTCGATGTATATTTTCCTAGAGTAAGCACCACTCCTCTTTCGTATTGATTTATTACTCTAAGACCTCCTAAACCAAATATAAAGATTATAAAGAAGAGAATATAAAAGAAAATCATAGTCATTTTCTTAATTTTACTTTTATACGTTATATATTCGACCTTATGTTATTATAGTATTTTTTTTATTCATTTCAAAAGAGTTGTTATTTGTTCTTCAGAGAAGTTTTACTTACTTCTAAGATTTTTTATCATATATTCTTCTTTTAGTCTGTAGCCGAGTTTTCTGTAATAATCTCTTACACCAACTCCTGAGATAGCCGCTATTTTATTTAATCCGAACTCCTTCTGAACAATTTCCTCTGCGTTTTTAATTAATCTCTTTCCTAATCCTCTATGCTGAGGAGCTATGACCTTCTCTTTTAGGGGTACCATTTGACCATAAGTGTGAAGTTCTCTGATGATAGCTGAATTTTTAAGCACTTTAATAAAAGGGTCAGCAGGAATTCTTAATCTTAAGAAAGCATAAAGTTTTGTCCTGTTTTTATTTTCGAAACTTATAAATATTTCTTTTCCGTCAGAAGATTGATAATCTTCTCGAAAAAGATATATTTTCTCTTTTGGACTATATCTTTCCCTGACTTCCCTACATCTTATACATCTGCATCTTAATCCTCTTTTTTTCATTTCCTCTTGAACCACTTCTCTTAAGTTGGAAATCTTACACCCTGCTTCAATTTGTGGAGCCGGGATATCTCTGAAAAGACGTGCTATTCTTACCCAGTAAGGAACAATTTGTTTTATTTTAATAACAAGATTAATAAGTTGTTTGTCAGAATAAGGTTTATATTTTCCTTTCTTCCATATTTGATACAATTCTGTATTTTTACATACAACACACGGATAAATTTTTAGCCAGTCAGGTTTATAAGCCGGGTTTCTCAATATTTCTTTGAAAGCAAAAAAGTCTTTTTCGGGGGTAGAGAAAGGAAGATTCGGCATCATCTGATACATTACTTTAAATCCAGCGTCTTTTAATAATTTCGTTGCCTGAATAGTTTCTTTTGTGCCGTGACCTCTTTTGTTTTTTTCTAAAATATCGTCAAAAACTGTTTGAACCCCGAGTTCTACCATAGTTACTCCCAATTCTCTCATGAGTAAAATTTCTTTATTGTCGATAAGATCTGGTCTTGTTTCGATTGATATTCCAACAATTCTGTTTTTTGCTTTCTCATTAAGTTTTTGTTCTTTTTTCAAAACGACCAGATTTGTTTTTTTTGTCTTCTTTTGTTCATTTGCCGCCGCAAATATATTTGAAAAAAACCAAATTTTGTATTTTTTGGGGTAGAAAGAAAAACTTGCTCCTATCACTCTTATCTCAATTTTATCTGTTGGGTGGCCTTGCTTTTCTAAACTTTCAACTCTTTTTTTAACTTGCCAAAATGGATCGAACTTCAGTTTCAAGGCTCTTTCTGCTGCTGGTTCTCCCTTAAGATAACTTTTTGGAAGCCCCTTTTGTGTAGGACAAAAGATACATTTTCCCGGGCAAGGATATGGTTTTGTAAATAAAGAAACAACTGCCACTCCTGAGAGGGTTCTTACAGGTCTTTTTCTTAAGACTTTTTCTAATAACCTGCTCTGTTTTATTCTTTTCTTTATTAATAATTTATGATACTCTTTAAGAAGTTCTACGTTAGAAGGTGGAGATATTTTAAACTTCTTAGCCATTTCTCTCTTTGTCTTATTCAACTCATCGGAATCTTTTACTCTCCTCTTTATTAATTCTTTAATTATAAATTGATAAGTATTCATGGATAAAAGATACGCTGAATATTTATTAGTAAAAACCCGTAATGATTATAACCAAATTGCTGAAGAGTTTTCTCAGACGCGGGCTTTTGTTTGGGAGGAGCTCAAACCTTTTGTGGAGTATGTAAGGGAGGGTGATAGAGTGTTGGATCTTGGTTGCGGGAATGGTCGCCTCTTTTCTGCTTTAAAGGGCAAGAAAATAACTTATATAGGAGTAGATAGTTCTCAAAAACTAATAGAGATTGCCTCTCAAAAATATAAGGACGTCTCTAATGCTAAATTTTTAGTAGTTGAGGCATTAAATCTTCCTTTCGCCGACGAATCTTTTAATAAAGTCTTTAGTATTGCTGTTTTGCATCACATTCCTTCTTTAGATCTTCAACTCAAGTTTTTAAACGAAGCAAAGCGAGTATTAAAACCAAAAGGACTTCTGATTTTAACCGTGTGGAACCTTGGACATCTAAAGCCTTCGTTGTTATTAAAGTATACAATTTTAAAAATTCTTGGGAAGTCAAAACTTGATTGGAGAGATGTTTTCTATCCTTGGAAAAAACAGAATGGAGAAGTAATTAATAGATATGTTCATTGTTTCAAGAAAAAAGAACTTGAGGATTTGGTTAAAAAATCAGGTTTTGTGATAAAGGACTCAGGATATCTTGCTCACGGAAAATTCAAGAAAGCAAATATTTATATTATTGCCCAAAAGCCATCTATCTTGACTTCATCCGCAGACCAAGTTTTACTCTAAAAGCCCCTGTAGTTCAACGGATAGAACAGAGACCTCCGGAGTCTCAGATGTAGGTTCGATTCCTGCCAGGGGCATATAAAAAAGAAAGATAGCATTTATTTTTTATAGAGTATTTGTTAAAATTTAATTATATGGACAAGAGATTTAAAATTGCTGTATCAGGAGCAGCTTACACTAAACACTGTTGTAAGAATATAGAAAAACTTAGCGAAGAAGTTGGAAAGGAGATAGTAAAACAAGGCTGTATTTTGGTAACCGGTGCAACTACCGGAGCACCTTACTTTGCTGCTAAAGGAGCTAAAAAAGCAGGAGGTATTAGTATTGGTTTTTCTCCGGCCGTCTCGGAAATTGCTCATAGAAAATCATATCGACTTCCTACAGACGCTTTTGATGTTATTGTCTATACTGGTTTTGATTATTCGGGAAGAAACCTTTTAATGACCCGCGCTGCCGATGCGGTAATAATTATCTGTGGCAGGATGGGAACTTTAAATGAATTTACAATTGCTTTTGAAGATCAGAAACCAATAGGAGTTCTTGTAGGTTCCGGAGGAACTGCTGATAAAATAAAAAGTTTAATTCAGAGACCTTTTCGGGGAAAAATGAAAATAGTTTATAACTCTAATCCAGCAGATTTGGTAAAAGAAGTAATTGCTTTAATTAAAAAAGAAAAAGGTCGTTATAAAAAATAATATTTTATGGCAAAAAATTCTTCCAAAGAAGGAAAACTAATAGGAGAAATTACTCATTATTTTGGCAAAATAGGTGTAGCAGTGATTAAATTAAAAGGGACTCTTAAGGTGGGAGATACCATACGTATTATCGGAGGAGAAGATACTGATTTTGAGCAAGAAGTGAAATCAATGGAAGTAGAACATAAGAAAATCAAAACAGCCAAAGCTAGGGAGTCAGTCGGGCTAAAAGTAAAAAAGAAAGTCAGAGAAGGATATAAAGTTTATAAGATCTAAAATTTTATTTAATGGAAATCACAATTCATTATTTTCTCCAAGTTATTGTTCAGTTGTTGCTAGCTACTTTTTTAGGAGCTTTTATAGGATTTGAGAGAGAATTTAAGAGAAAGAGGGCAGGTCTTCAAACATATACTTTAGTAAGTTTAGGAGCCTGTGTTTTTACCATAGTAGCTTTTCGTTTAGTCGATTATCATCTTGGAATTGTTGATACTGGACGGATAATTCAGGCAATAGCGATAGGTATAGGTTTTATTGGAGGAGGTGTAATTTTTCAACGTCCTTCTCACATTGAAGGATTGACTACCGCTGCAGGATTGTGGGTTGCAGGGGCTATCGGGGTTGCCGTGGGAATAAGATTTTATTTTTTAGCGATTCTTACTACTCTCTTTACTATATTTGTCTTGCTTGGTCTTGGTTCTCTTGAGAAAAGATTTTTCAAAAAGAACAACAAAACATAATACTTTTTGATTTATATAGATTAATCTAAAGACTCATAAGGCTTTATATGGCCGCTTTTTTTTATTAAAATAAAGTTAACTACTAATTATGTAAAATGAGATTCATCGCGGATTTTCATATTCATTCCAAATACTCTCGGGCTACTTCTCCGCAAGCAGATTTAGAGAATCTTGATAAATGGGCAAGAATTAAAGGTATAAAAATTTTAGGAACAGGAGATTTTACGCATCCTCAGTGGTTCCAAGAGTTGAAAGAGAAATTAGAACCGGCTGAACCGGGACTTTTTAGATTGAGAAATTCTGATTCCGATACCCGGTTTATCCTAACTGTAGAGATATCGAGTATTTATAGTAAGGCAGGGAAAGTTAGGAAAATTCATAATTTAATTTTTACTCCGTCATTTGAAGTAGCCGAAAAAATTAACGCCCAGCTTGGGTGGATTGGTAATTTGAAATCGGACGGTCGTCCAATTTTAGGTTTGGATTCAAAAGAGCTTCTAAAAATTGTTTTAGGGATTTCAGATAACTGTTTTTTTGTACCCTGTCACGCTTGGACGCCCTGGTTTTCTATATTCGGTTCGCGTTCCGGTTTTGACTCTATTGAGGAATGTTTTGAAGAATATTCAA
>CAYMMJ010000024.1:1991-8603 GCA_964391535.1 uncultured Candidatus Saccharibacteria bacterium | reverse complement strand
ATACCGGTGAGGTGAGTTTGGCAAAATACTTTATTTCTGCTGTAGAAATAGTGGCTTCGTTTCTCTACTGTCGGGTCGATTTTACTAAACACTTAATGTAGGTTAGGCTTTTCCGACCCGGTGCCGGGGGAGCGAGGTCGACGCTTTTTCAAAATAAAACAATCTTAGATTATAATAAGGGCTTCTAAAAGAAACCCTTTTCACGTTTTTTGAATAGTGATAATATTATTATAGAACATGATATATCTACTGATTCTTACTTTTCCAATAATGATTCTTTTGAACAAAATTATAGCTGATAATTCAGTGAAGGTATTTTCGATTTTTTTGTGGACGTTTGTTGTAATCGGAATAATTGCTTTACTTTTGCTTCCTCTAATTCTTTGGGGAAGATTTCCTTTCCTCTTCATTGCCTTATTTGTTCTTGCGGGAATGGGCTTTTATGTTTGGTTGCTGATGCCCAGGGAAAAATAAAAAGAATTTATGGATGATTTTAAAAGCGCTTTTTTTAGAAGCGTTTTTTTTGTTGGTTTTGTGCGAGAAAAATAGTAAAATAAAAAAAGATGAAAAAGACAAAAGAGAAAATTTTTATTGGAGTGGCTTGGCCTTATGTGAATGGAGAAATGCATATTGGGCATTTGGCTGGTTATCTTTTGCCGGCTGATATTGTGGCGCGGTATTTTAGACAGAAAGGACATAAGGTTCTAATGGTATCGGGTTCTGATTGTTTCGGGACACCTGTGCTCTTTGAGGCAATCAAGAAGAAAACAAGCCCTTCATCTCTTGTTAGGATTTATCATAGAAAGTTAAAAGAATTATTTAGGTTACTTGGGATTAGTTTTGATTTGTATACAAAAACAAACAATCCTTTGCATAAAAAAATAACTCAAGATTTTTTTATAAAAATCTACAAGAAAGGATATATCCAGAGAAAGACAGTCCAGCAGTACTATTCTCAAAAAGATAAGATGTTTCTGCCAGGAAGATTTGTGGAGGGAACTTGCAAGTATTGCGGTTATCAAGAGGCAAGAAGTGATCAGTGCGACCACTGCGGCAGGATTCTAGAGCCCGGGGAGCTTAAAAATCCCCGAAATCGTCTTACTAACTCTCCGGTAATTCTCAAAAAAACAGAGCATTATTTTTTGAATTGGTCAAAACTGGAAAATTTTCTGAAGAAATATGTAAAATCAAAAAGCAGATATTGGAGAAAGTGGGTTGCAGCCGAGACTCAAGGGTGGCTTAAAACAGGGCTTCTGTCTCGTTCTATTACTCGTGATATCAAATGGGGTATCAAAATACCTGTTAAAGATATTCCTCGGCGAGAGTGGATTAAGAATTGGAATAAAAAATCAATCTATGTATGGTTTGAAGCAGTGATCGGATATTTTTCTGCTTCGGTTAAATATTTCAAAGGCAAAAATGGCTGGAAAGATTTTTGGCTTAAAAAATCTGCGCGTCATTATTATTTTATGGGTAAAGACAATCTTTTGTTTCATACCTTGTTTTGGCCGGGACAGCTTCATTTATATGACCCCAAACTTCATCTACCTGATATTGTGTGTGTTAATCAATACCTGAATCTTGAAGGTAAGAAGTTCTCAAAAAGCAGGGGAGTGATAATCAATTGCGATTATCTTGCCAGAAAATATGGAATAGACGAGACTCGGTTTTATCTTTGCTGGATTATGCCTGAGACGAAGGATTCAAGTTTTTCGTGGGAGGATTTTGCTGAGCAGGTAAACAGTATTTTGGTGGGCAAAATAGGCAATTTGGCTCACCGGACTCTTGTTTTGGCAAAAAAGAAAAGTTACAAATCTTCTACAGGACTAAAAATAGACAAACAAATAATCAAAAAGACAAAAAGAGTGTTTCGAAAGATAAATGAAGATATTCCAAAATGTAAATTCCGAGACTATCTTAGAGAAGTTGTAAGTCTTGCTGAGTATGGCAATAGATATTTTGATAAGAAGAAGTTATGGGCGATTGAAAATAAAGAAGAATTCAATAAAATTACAAGTAATTTGTTGTATCTTATTAGCGCAATAAGAGTTTTTCTCTTACCGCTTTTACCAAGCGCTTCCGAGAAGTTAAGAAAGACTCTCGGCATAAAAGAAATCGAAAACTTAGACGATTTTGATAGTTTTCATAAATATCTTCTTAATAGTCTTGAGAAAATAAAAATAAAAAAATCAACTCCCTTATTTAGAAAAATATCTAAGGAGCAAATTAAATCAGAGAAAAATGAAAAAGCAATATAATCCAAAACTGGTTGAGAAAAAGATTTACAAGTTTTGGGAGAAAGGAAAGTTTTTTAGTCCAGAAATTTCTAAATCAAGAAAAAGATATTCCATAGTGATCCCGCCGCCAAATATTACTGGTTCTTTGCATATGGGTCACGCTCTTAATGCAGTGATTCAAGATATTCTTGTGAGATGGAAAAGAATGCGAGGATTGAAAGTGGTGTGGGCTCCGGGAATTGATCATGCTGGTATTGCTACTCAGAATGTTGTAGAGCGGCAACTGAAAAAAGAAGGAAAGACAAGATTTGATTTAGGAAGAGAAAAGTTTATTGAACGCGTGTGGGAATGGAAGAAAAAAAGCGGAGGCATGATACTTGAACAGTTAAAACAAATGGGGGCTTCCTGTGATTGGTCTCGAACAAGATTTACTATGGATAAAGAATATAGTCGGGCAGTAATTCTGGCTTTTTCTCGTTATTTTAAAAAAGGATGGATTTATCGCGATAAAAGAGTAGTTAATTGGTGTCCACGTTGCAAGACAAGTTTGTCCGATCTGGAAGTGGAGTATAAAGAAAAGAAAGGCAAACTTTGGTTTATCCGTTACCGATTTGCTGAGAATAAGAAAAAGTTTATCGTAGTTGCTACAACTCGTCCCGAAACTCTTTTGGGAGATACGGCGGTGGCAGTTAATCCAAAAGATAAAAGATATAAGAACTTAATAGGAGAGAAGGTAATTTTGCCTATTGCAGGCAGAGAAATTCCTGTTATTAAGGATTTTTTGGTTGATCCTTCTTTTGGAACAGGTGCGGTAAAGGTGACTCCCGCGCATGATTTTTTGGATTATCAGATTGCAAAAAAACATAATTTAGAACTTATTCAGATTATAGATGAAGATGGGCTTTTAAATAGGAATGTACCGTCTCGCTACCAAGGGCTTAAACCTCAAATAGCCAGAGAAAAAATAATTGAGGAGTTAAAGAAGGCTGATTTACTTGAGAAAGAAAAAGATTACCTTCATCAGGTTCCGGTTTGCTATAGATGTGGGTCTTTGGTTGAACCGTTGCCTTCGGAGCAGTGGTTTTTACGAATGGCAGACCTTGCTAAAATTGCGCTTGAGGCGATTAAGAAAAAGAAAGTAAAATTTTATCCTTCCCGATGGGCAAAAGTTTCTTCTAGTTGGTTAAGAAATGTCCGAGACTGGTGTATTTCCCGTCAGATTTGGTGGGGTCATCGATTTCCTGTCTGGGAATGCCAAAAAGAGCACAAATTTTTCTTCTCTGAGAAAAAGCCAAAGAAATGTCCTGTGTGTAAAAATTGTAGACCTCATCAAGTAGAAGATGTTTTTGATACTTGGTTTTCTTCAGCGCTTTGGCCCTTTGTTGCTTTTGGTTGGCCAGAACAAACAAAGGAATTTAGAGAATTTTACCCCACAGATGTTTTAAGTACAGCCAGAGATATTATATTTTTGTGGGTGGTAAGAATGATTTTTTCAGGTCTTGAGTTCACAAAGAAAGTTCCTTTTGAGAAGGTAATTATCCATGCGACTGTTTTGACAAAAGAAGGAAAGAGAATGTCAAAATCACTTGGCACAGGAATAGATCCTTTATTGCTTATTGAAAAATACGGAGCAGATGCTACAAGATTTGGAATTTGCTGGCAGATTAGTGCTTTGCAGGATATAAGGTTTGATGAGACGAAATTACTGGCAGGGAAGAAATTTTGCAATAAGTTATGGAATGCTTCGCGGTTTGTAATGATGAATTTAGGTAAAGAAAAGTTTGATTTGAAAAAACCAAAAGCAAAAACTGCTGCTGATAAAAAAATTCTAAAAGATCTTGAGAAAATTATAAAAAAGACAGACAAAAACATTTCTGAATTTGAATTCGGAAAAGCTCTACAGGAAACATATCACTTTTTTTGGAATAAGTTTTGCGACATTTATATAGAAAAAGCAAAAAGACAAATTAAAAACGCAAAGACAAAAAAAGAAATTAAAGCAACGCAAGAAATACTTATCTATGTACTGGCTAATTCTTTGAAACTGCTTCATCCCTTTGTGCCCTTTATTACAGAAGAAATCTATCAAAAACTTCCTTTAAAAAACAAAAAACCATTAATTGTTGAAAAATGGCCAAAACAAAAATAGTCTTAATTATTATGGATGGGTTAGGGGACAAGCCTGCAGAAATTCTTGGCAGGAAGACTCCCCTTGAAGCGGCAAGAACTCCAAACCTTGATTTGTTGGCAGAAAGAGGGGTGTGCGGTTTGATGCTTCCGGTATATCATACAGCAATTCCTACTTCAGAAGAAGGACACCTTTCTTTGTTTGGATACAGCACAGAAAAATATCCGATAAGGCGTGGATATTTTACTGCTATGGGAGCAGGGATTAAAGTTAAAAAAGGAGATGTGTGTTTGAGAGGGAATTTTGCTACAGTAGATAAAAAGATGAATGTAATAGACAGAAGAGCGGGAAGAATTGCCAAAACCCAGCCATTGATTAGGGCAATAAACGGAATGGTAATTGATGGAGTTAAGTTTCTGGTAAAATATGCAGGAGGTCATCGAGTCGGAATTGTGATGCGGGGGAAGGGATTGAGCTCAAATATCTCCGACGGCGACCCTCATTATGGTAAACTTCAAAAAGGATTACGAAAGATAGTTCCTTTAGATGGAACGAAAAAAGCAAAATTTAGCGCCGATGTTTTAAACAAATTTTTGTCAAAAAGCCATTTAATTTTAAAAAACCATCTCTTTAACAAAAAAAGAGAATCAAAAGGGCTTTTGAGCGCAAACTATATTTTGGTGCGTGGAGCAAGTTCTTATGTAAAATTGCCAAGTTTCAAGAAACGATATGGATTTTCTGTCTGCTGTATTGCAGGAAAAGTTTTATACCAGCAAATAGGAAGGGCTTTGGGAATGAAGTTGATAAAAGTGAGAGGCGCCGATGGTTCTCCGAAAACAAACCTAAAAGGAAAATTCATTGCTCTGAAAAGAAGTTTAAAAAAATATGATTTTGTGTTCTTGCATATAAAAGCAACAGATAGTTTGGCAGAAGACGGAAATTGTGTTGGCAAAAAGAAGTTTATCGAGAAAGTTGACAAATATATGAATTTTTTGTTAGAATTAGAAAATACCTTGATAATAGTAACAGCAGACCATTCCACTTGCTGTAAATTGAGAAGACATTGCACCGAACCAATTCCTATATTAATTTATGGGATTGGCAAAGATAAAGTATCTTGCTTTAGCGAGAAAGCATGCAGAAAGGGAAAGCTGGGAAAGTTTAGCCAGCTTAAATTAATGTCAAAAGTCGTTAATTTTTACAAAAAACTAAAAACTAAGAAATTATGAATTTCAAAGAGTTTTTTCAGAACAAGCCTTCACATACAGTAGCGGTGATTGCTATAGTCTTAGGGTTGGTAATAGGAGGCGGAGCAGTATATTTTTATGAAAACCAACATCTGCAAGAGAGTGAAGGTCTTTCTTCTCAAGTAGCGGCGCAGAAAGCGATAGATTTTATTAACAAGAATATGCTCAAAGAGGGAGTTTCTGCTTCTTTGATAGATGTAGCGGAAAAAAGCGGTTTGTATAAGATAAAGTTCAAGATTGAGAATCAGGAATTTGAATCATATGTAAGTAAAGACGGAGAACTTTTATTCGTTCAAGGAGTAAATATGGGAGAAATGAAAACCAGTCAATCAGGAAACACTACAAAGAGAGATACTCCTGATGTTAAACTGTTTGTTATGTCTTATTGTCCGTTTGGGCTTCAAGCAGAAAAGGCGCTTCTGCCCGCCTATAACTTATTGAAAGACAAAGCAAACATCGGGATTTATTTTGTAAACTATGCAATGCATGGAAAAAAGGAAATAGATGAAAATCTAAGACAGTATTGTATCCAAAAAGAACAAAATGAAAAATATGCTGATTATCTTTCCTGCTTTACAAGAGAAGGAGATTTCAACAAATGTCTTTCTCAAAGCGCTATAGACCAAGGAAAACTTTCTACCTGCGTTTCTAATACCGATAAACAGTACAAAATTACTCAGAGCTACAACGATAAGTCAACTTGGTTGAACGGAAGATTTCCTCTTTTTGCTATCTATGACGATCTTAACAAGCAATACGGAGTTCAAGGATCTCCTACACTTGTCATTAACGATAAGGTAGTGTCGGTGAGTTCCCGTTCTCCTGAAGCTTTCAAGAAAGCAATATGTGATGCTTTTAGCGCTCCTCCAGAAGAATGCTCCCAGACACTTTCAGATACTGTTGCCTCACCAGGATTTGGCGGAGGGGAAGGTTCTTCCAGCGGAGGAGGATGCGAAAAGTAAAAAGTATTTTATCTTGCCAGAAAAGAAAAAAGAGCCAT
>CAYMMJ010000024.1:0-1891 GCA_964391535.1 uncultured Candidatus Saccharibacteria bacterium | reverse complement strand
AAAATTGAAAACGATGCCAATTGTTTTGTTTTAGGAGAAGCAGTGATGGGTGCGGGAAAGGATTATAGGAAAGTAATTGGGTTAACTTTGGGAAGCGGAGTAGGCGGTGGAATTGTTTTTAAAACAGCACCGGGTAAGTGGCAGATATACACTGGTGCTTTTGGAAGTGCAGGAGAATTTGGGCATATGACAATAAAATTTGATGGAGTAAAGTGTAGTTGCGGAAATGTTGGGTGTTTTGAGGAATATGCGTCGGAGAAATTTTTTAGGAGAAGAACTAAATATTCTCCAAAAGAAATTGAGGATCAGGCAAGAAAAGGAAATAAAAAAGCCATTGCTCTCTATAAAGAATTTGGGAAGAATTTAGGAATAGGGATTGCTAATCTGGTTAATGTCTTAGATCCAGAGATTGTTGTGCTTGGAGGGAGTATTTCAAAAGCAGCCCCTCTATTTTTGAAAGAAACAAAAAAACAGATAAAAAAAGGAATACTCTCGTCATATTCTAAAAGATTTGTTAAAATAAAGGTAGCGAAATTGGGAGATTTTGGAGCTGCTATAGGAGCGGCTCTGTTGTTCAGATATAGATATAATTATTAAAAATAAAATATGATTAAAGTATACAGTACACCTTATTGTCCTTATTGCGTTACTCTTAAAGAGTTTTTAAAACAACACAACTTTAAGTTCGAAGATGTCGATGTTTCACAAGATAAACAAGCGCAGGAAGAAATGATAAAAAAATCAGGCCAGATGGGTGTGCCAGTGGTAGATATTGATGGAGAGATTGTGGTGGGATTTGATAAAGAAAAAATTTGTAAACTTCTAAATATTAAAGAATAATTTAAAGAACCAGTTGTCAGAATATCTGTTGATATATTTTTGGCAGATATTCAAGGCTGGTTCTCTAAACAAATATGATAAAAATAGCTATCAACGGATTTGGCCGAATCGGCCGTCTTACATTTAAAAATATTTTAGAAAAACATCCTGACTTAGAAGTGGTAGCGGTTAATGATTTAACCGACCCCGAGACTCTTGCTTATCTTTTTAAGTACGATTCTGCTTACGGAGTTTATAGTCATCCAGTAAAAGCAACAAAGGATAGTTTGAAAGTAGATGGCAAAGAAATAAAGATATTTGCCGAAAAAGACCCTCAAGAGTTGCCATGGAAGAAACTTGGTATAGATGTGGTTTTGGAATGTACAGGAGTTTTTCGGGATTATGAAGGTTCAAGCAAACACCTAAAAGCGGGTGCAAAAAGAGTAGTAATTTCTGCTCCGGCAAAAAGCGACAATATTCCTTCATATATCTTGGGTATAAACTCAGATAAATTTGATCCAAAGAAGGATTTGATTTGCGATATGGGGTCCTGCACTACTAACTGTCTTGCGCCGATAGTGAAAGTAATACAAGAACAATTCGGTATTGTTAAAGGTTTTATGACCACAGTGCATAGTTATACTAGTGATCAAAGATTGCTTGACGCGCCTCATAAGAAAGATTTACGAAGAGGAAGATCAGCGGCTTTAAACATTGTTCCTACCACTACTGGTGCAGCCAAGGCTATAAGCAAGGTAATCCCCGAAGTAAAAGGAAAACTTGATGGAATGGCAATAAGAGTTCCTTCTCCCACGGTTTCTTTAGTGGATTTGGTTTGTGAGGTAGAAAAGAAAACAACTGCCCAAGAGGTTAATTTTGCTTTGAAAAAAGCCTCGCAGGAAGACAGATTCAAAGGAATTCTGGGAATTGAAGATGCTCCTTTGGTTTCTTGCGATTACCGAGGCAATTCCTTTTCTTCAATTGTTGATGCTCAATCCACAAGGGTGATTGATAACATGGTGAAGGTTCTTTCTTGGTACGATAACGAATGGGGATACGCTGCTCGCTTTGC
>CAYMMJ010000023.1:4905-8956 GCA_964391535.1 uncultured Candidatus Saccharibacteria bacterium | reverse complement strand
GGGATGTTTCTTGAAGAGAGACCTCCCTTAAACAGCCAAGAAGCAAGGAAAATGATAATGGAAGGGATTTATGATGACGAGTTAGTGGATTCCAATGTCTTCAATTTGATTTATATTATACAGGATGTCTTAGACGCCAACAGAGGGACAGACACGTTTCGTTCTTTTACAAAAAACTTACCAAGAGAATACGTAGATCAGTTGGGCAGGAAAGCCGGAATCGATGTTTCAAGACTTTCAGGAAGAGATGCGCTGGAGATGATTTTAGAAAAATTATAAGAACTAAAATATATGTCGTTGGTAATTACCAACGACTTTTTTCTTTCTCGTTTTTAATTAATAAAGTATAATAGAATAATCTTAATAATCTTTATGAGACGGAATTTTTATTTTATTATTATTGCTTTTTTGATAACTTTTGCGGTGATTTGCTGTTTTTTTGTTTTTAGAAAAGATAAAATAAATCAACGGTACTCTTTAGAAAATTCTTCTAAAAAGACCTTTTCTTTGCCTGCTCTTCAGGCAAGTATTGTAAGAAAAAGCAACCTTCAAGAAGCAAAAAAAGGATATACTCAAAAAATTATCAGACCAAGCATAATTAAAGCGGTTTATTTGACAAGTTGGGCAGCCGGTAGGAAGGATTATGTTGATTATGTAATTTCGTTAGCAAAAGATACAGAGATTAATGCGGTGGTTATTGATATTAAAGATTATTCTGGTTATGTGGGGTATATCACAGACGTAGAAGAAGTAAAAAAGTATAATGCTCAGGAAGGACGAATCAGAGATGTAAAATCATTAATAAAAAAGTTGCACAAAAATGGAATTTATACAATAGCAAGAATTGTAGTTTTTCAAGATCCGGTACTGGCAAGAGCACGACCGGATCTTGCTGTTGCCAGTAAAACTAAAATTTCTGGATTGAAGAAACTAAATTCTCTTTTTTCTTCCACTACTTGGAGCGTTGATACTCTATGGACTGACAAAAAGGGTCTTTCGTGGGTTGATCCTGCTTCTTTGGAAGTGTGGGGCTATAATATTGCCATTGCCAAAGATGCTGCTCTTGAGGGATTTGATGAAATAAATTTTGACTATGTCCGTTTTCCTTCAGACGGAGATTTGGGAGATATGATTTTTCCTGTTTGGAATACAAGTACTTCAAAAAGAGAAGTGATAAAACATTTTTTTGGATATCTTCACAAGGAATTACAAAATCAGGTAATTTCTGTTGATCTTTTTGGACTTTCCTGCACAAGAGGAGATGACTTAGGAATAGGGCAGAGAATTGAGGATACTTTTGGTTATTTCGATTATGTATGTCCTATGGTCTATCCTTCTCATTACGAAAATGGCTTCTTGGGATATCAAGAGCCAGCAAAATATCCATACGAGGTGGTGAAGTATTCTTTAGAAAGAGCGCTTGTGAGATTAAAACAATATAAACGTCCCGAGGAGAAAGATACCAAGATACGTCCTTGGATCCAAGATTTTAGTTTAGGAGGAGTTCCTTACGGTATCCAGGAAGTCAAAAAAGAAATACAAGCAGTACACGATTCGCTGGGAGATGATTTTTTTGGATTTATGCTTTGGAGTCCATCAAATGTTTACACAAAGGAAGCGCTCCAGAAAAGAGATAATTCTTTTAATTTGTTATGGTTTTAGCCCCGAAGAAGAAATTTTGCTTTATCAATCGGTTTTTTTCTGTTAAAATGAAAAAATAATATTAAAATTAAGCCAAAATATATGATAAAAAAAGGAAATCTTTATTATCCAACAAAGGAGTTCAAAGAAAAGGCCTGGGTGAGAAACCGCGCAGTTTACAAAAATGCTAACAAAAGTCCTCAGCGATTTTGGGCAGATCTTGCTGAAGAATTGGTCTGGTTCAAAAAATGGAAAAGAGTATTTGAACACAAACCTCCTTACTTTAAATGGTTTTTGGGAGGAAAAATAAATATTACTTACAATATATTTGAGAGGAATTTGGAAGAACGGAAGAATAAGCTGGCTCTTATTTGGGAACCAGAACCGCTCCAAGAAAGGCCAAGAACTCTTACTTACTACGATCTTTACCGGGAGGTTAATCGGTTTGCCAACGGCTTGAAAAAATTAGGAGTGAAGAAAGGAGACAGGGTAGGAATTTATCTGCCAATGATACCCGAAGTTATAATCGCAATGCTTGCTTGTGCCAGAATTGGCGCTGTTCATTCGGTTGTATTTTCGGCTTTTAGTCCGCAAGCATTAAGAATCAGATTACAAGATACTGAGGCAAAAGTTTTAATTACTGCTGACGGCTATTGGAGAAGAGGAAAAGTTATTTCTTTAAAAAACAATGCTGACAAAGGAACAGAAGATACTAAAGTAAAAAAAGTCATAGTTGTTAAAAGAGTTGGTAATAAAATTCCTTTCAAAAAAGGTAGAGACATCTGGTGGGACGATGTAGTTAAGGGACAATCCGATTACTGCAAACCTGCCCTGATGGATTCAGAGGATACTTTATTTATTCTTTATACTTCAGGGAGCACCGGAAAACCAAAAGGTTGTGTCCATGTTTGCGGAGGATATAGTGTTCAGGCTCTGTGGACAGGAAAATTGATTTTTGACTGGAAAGATAGTGATATTTTCTGGTCAACATCTGATATGGGATGGGTTACCGGTCATACCTATAGTTGTTATTCGCCGTTATTGAATGGTGTTACATTTGTGATATTTGAAGGAGCGCCTGATTGGCCAAATCCAGATCGTTGGGCTCAGATTATTGATAAATACGGTGTTACTGTTTTCTATACTGCTCCCACTGCAATTAGGATGTTTGCTAAATATGGCAAAGAAGTTTTAAAAGGTCATAAATTTAATACACTCAGGTTGCTTGGTTCGGTAGGGGAGCCAATTGATGAGGCAGCATGGCAGTGGTATTTTAGAGAAATTGGCAAAAAAAGATGTCCTATTGTCGATACTTGGTGGCAAACAGAAACAGGCGGAATTTTAATTACTTCTTTACCGGGAATTGGTCCGTTTAGGCCTGCCTATACCGGCATACCCTTTCCAGGAACACGTTTTGAGATTTTGGACGATAAAGGAAAGCCAACAAAAGCCGGGCAGGAAGGAGCGTTGGTTTTGCTTCCTCCTTTTGTTCCTTCGCTTTTGCGTGGAGTTTATAAAAATCCCAAGAAATATCTCAAGACCTACTGGAGTGAATACGGCAAGAAAATATACTTTACTTCTGATGCGGCAGTGAGAGATAGAAATGGTTTGATTAGAATTGTGGGAAGATTAGACGATGTGATAAAGATAGCTGGTCACCGGGTCACTACTGGTGAACTGGAAGCGGCTATTAATCTTCATCCTTCAATTACTGAATGTGCAGTGGTAGGAGTTCCTGATAAAATAAAAGGGGAGGTGCCAGTGGCCTTTGTAATTTTAAAGAAGAAAATAAAAGATTTGAGACAGGCAGTAATTGGACAGGTTCTCAAAGAAATAGGGCCGATTGCTTTACCAAAAGAGGTTTATGAAGTAGAGGATCTTCCAAAGACCCGTTCAGGAAAAATTATGAGGAGAATTTTAAGAAAACTTTTTACGGGAGAAAATCTTGGAGATTTATCTACTTTAGCAAATCCACAGAGTGTCAAAAAGATTAAAAAAATAATTAAAAAATAATAATGTCCAAACCCAAACGTCTTCGAGGTTTTACTTTAATAGAACTTATAATTGTAATTACGATTATCGGGCTGTTAATGAGCATTGTTTTGGCTTCTTTGAAGAGTAGCAGAGAAAAAGCAAGGATTGCCAAGGGTAAACAGTTTAGCCAGACAATGAATCATACCTTGGGCGCGTATGCAGTGGGTATTTGGAACTTTGATAGTATAGATGGGGGACAGGTGATAGATACTTCTGGATACAATCATTATGGTGTAGTACACGGAGCTACTGCTGGTTCGGGAATAAAAGGAAGTTGTCTTGAATTTAATGGTACAAACGCTTATGTAGAGATTCCTGATTCCGGAGATATGAATGGAGCAAATATAACTGTTGAGGCATGGATTTATCCTCGTGA
>CAYMMJ010000023.1:0-4805 GCA_964391535.1 uncultured Candidatus Saccharibacteria bacterium | reverse complement strand
CTTTAATGGTTTGATTGATGAGGTGAAAATTTATAATCAAGCCTTTCCTTCAGCCGAGATTGAAAAACATTACGTTGAAGAAAAACAAAAGTATAAGGAGTTAACATTGAATAACTGAAGTTTTAAGTAAAAATGAGACAATCTCAACTTTTTGTTAAAACATCCAAGAAGACTCCCAGAGACGAGACAAGCAAGAGTGCCCAGCTGTTATTGAAAGCTGGGTTCATTGATAAATTATCGGCAGGAGTTTATGTTTTTTTGCCGTTAGGATTAAGAGTAATTCAGAAGATAGAAAAAATTATAGATAAGGAGATGGAATCTCTTGGGGCTCAGAGAATTTTAATGCCTGCTCTTGTGCCCAAAAAAAATTGGGAAACCACCGGCAGATGGAAATCATTTGATGCTTTATTTAAGTTAAAAGGAAAAAACAGAATAGAATACGCTTTAGGTGCTACTCATGAGGAGGTAGTAGTTCCTTTGGTTAAAAAATATGTTTCTTCTTGGAGAGATTTTCCTTTGGCTGTTTTTCAAATCCAAGATAAATTTAGAGATGAATTGCGGGCAAAATCGGGTATTCTTCGGACCCGCGAATTTCTAATGAAAGACCTTTATTCTTTTCATACATCAGAAGAAGATCTTGATCGATTTTACAAAAAAGTCCAGAGCGCCTATCAAAGAATTTTTAGAGAATTAAAAATTGCTTCCCAGACATATCTTACGTTGGCGCCAGGCGGTACTTTTTCAAAATATTCTCATGAATACCAGACCGTAACTCCCGCAGGTGAAGATATAGTTTATGTTTGTCCGAAGTGTAAAGTGGCAATAAACAAAGAGCTTGGAGAGAAAAACGTAAAATGTTGGAAGTGTGGCAAGTCTCTCTCTAAGAAAGTTAAAGCAATAGAGATTGCCAATATATTTAAATTAAAAGAAAAATATACAAAGGCCTTTGATTTTAAATTTACTGACAAGAATGGAGAAAAAAAATTGGTTACTATGGGATGTTATGGAATAGGGTTGGCCCGTCTTATGGGAACAGTGATAGAACTGCATAATGACTCTTTTGGAATGATTTGGCCTTCTTCAATTGCTCCTTTTGAGTTTCATTTAATTCAGGTGGGTGATGATGAAAAAGTTAGAAGAGAGGCAGAGAAAATATATGAATCTTTACAAAAATCAGGGCGCGAAGTAATATACGATGATAGGAAAGATATAGGAGCGGGGGAGAAATTTATGGACTGCGACCTGATGGGAATTCCTTGGCGGATCGTAGTAAGTCAAAAAACTTTAGAAAAGAATGCGGTTGAGATTAAAAAAAGAGGCAATAAAAAATTGACTTTTGTTAAAATCAAAAGTTTGAATCAGTTTCTGGAAAATCTATAAATTAATATGTTAGATGAAATTTGGTCCAAAGTTTCAAAAGATATAGCTATTGACTTGGGAACGGCAAATTCCTTGGTATATGTTAGAGGAGAAGGTATTGTTATTTCGGAACCATCAGTTGTTGCTGTTAACCAGAAGACTGGCCAAATTCTGGCAATTGGGCAGGAAGCGAAGAACATGGTAGGTAGAACACCTGCTCATATTGTGGCTACCAGACCGTTGATTGACGGAGTCATTTCTGACTTCGAAGTTACTGAACAGATGCTTAGATATTTTATTGAAAAAGTTCATAAAAAAAGACTGGCTTTATTTCCGCGTCCAAGAGTAATAGTTGGAATTCCTTGCGGTGTTACTGAAGTTGAAAAAAAAGCCGTTCAAGACGCTGCCAGAAATGCTGGAGCAAGGGAGGTATATTTAATTGAACAACCGATGGCAGCCGCTATTGGGGCGCGTCTTCCTGTCCAGGAAGCAGGAGGTAATTTTATAGTAGATATAGGAGGAGGAACTACCGAAGTAGCAGTAATATCTTTGGGTGGAATAGTTACCTCAAGAAGTTTACGTATCGCCGGAGACCGTCTTGATGAAGATATTATTAATTTTGTGCAAGAAGAATATAAACTTTTGGTAGGGAAAAGAACCGCCGAGAAAGCAAAGATAGCTATTGGTTCTGCTATTGCGTTAAGACAAAAAAAAGAAATGCCCTTGCGTGGAAGAAATCTTGTTACCGGTCTGCCTGAGGAAATAGTGATTTCTGATGAAGAGGTGAGAAGAGCAATGGAGAAATCAGTTGAGCAGATAATAGGGGCAATTAAAGTAACTATAGAAGAAACCCCTCCTGAACTTTTGGCAGATATTATGTCTAAAGGAATCTGTCTTGCTGGAGGAGGTTCGCTTTTGCGAGGTTTGGATACGCTAATTACCAAGAGAACTAAAATTACTACCAAGGTTATTGATGATCCACTGACAGCAGTAGTTAGAGGAGCAGGAATAGTTTTGGAAAACCTCGATGAATTAAAAGAGGTGCTAGCAGATACTCAATTTCTCGAACCCCCAAAATAAATATGATTACAAAAAAAGAAGTCCAACATGTAGCAAAACTGGCTCGTCTCAATATAAATTCTCAAGAAGAGGAGAAATTTACTAAAGAACTTTCCTCAATTTTGCAATATATTGAAAAACTAAAAGAAATAGATACATCAAAAGTTGAACCTACAAGTCACCCTTTCGATGTAAAAAATGTAATGAGAGAAGATATTGTTCAGCAGCCAGATATAGAGGTTATTCAAAGGATGCTTAAAGCGGCTCCTGCTCGAGAGAAGACATATATCAAGGTAAAGTCAGTGTTTAAACGTTCGGAGTAAAAATATGGAAATTCAAGACCTAACTATTAAAAAAATCCATCAGGGTTTGGTAAATAAAGAATTTTCTGCTACGGAAATTGTTGGGAGTTTTTTGGAAAGAATCGAGAAAAAAAATAAAGATATTTTTACCTATATTTTTCTAGACAAAGAAGGAGCTATTCAAACAGCAAAGGAAATCGATGAACTTATTATCCAGGGCAGAGAACTGTCTTTACTTGGAGGAATTCCTTTCGCTGTTAAAGATAATATCTTGGTAAAAGATCTTCCTTGTACAGCAGGGTCAAAGATATTGGAAAACTATATTGCGCCCTATGATGCCACGGTTATAAAAAAAATCAAAAAACAAAAAGCAGTTCTTTTAGGGAAGACGAATTTAGATGAGTTTGCTATGGGTTCTTCAACTGAATATTCTGCTTTTGGTCCAACTCGCAATCCTTGTGACGAAGAACGAGTGCCTGGTGGTTCATCTGGAGGGTCAGCGGCAGCAGTAGCGGCAGGATTGGCAGTATTTGCTTTAGGTTCTGATACAGGCGGTTCTATTCGTCAGCCGGCGAGTTTCTGTGGGGTAGTAGGACTAAAACCTACTTATGGAGCAGTGTCCCGATTTGGTCTAATTGCGATGGCTTCTTCTCTTGATCAGATTGGTCCTCTTGCTAGAACAGTTCAAGATGCTCGAATAGTTTTTGATATAATTAAAGGAAAAGATCCTCTTGATTCTACTTCTTTCTGGATAGACGATGTTAATTTCAAATTTGATATAAAGGAGTTACGGGTAGGAGTGCCGAAAGAATTTTTTGTTAAGGGAATAAATCCAAAGATAGAAAAACTTGTAAAGGAATATATAAAAAAATTAGAAGATCAGGGAGTTGGAATTAAAGAAATTTCTCTTCCTCACTGCACCGATTACGCTTTGGCTACTTATCATATTATTATGCCGTCTGAAGCATCAAGTAACCTTGCCCGATATGATGGAATAAAGTATGGACTTTCTGTACAAAAAGCAAAAAGTTTAAAAGAAGTTTATTCTCGTTCCCGTCAAGAAGGGTTTGGAGAAGAGGTTCGTCGGCGAATAATGCTTGGAACCTTCGCGTTATCGGCCGGATACTATGATGCTTATTATCTACGCGCTCAAAAAGTGAGGACGCTTGTCAGAAGAGATTTTAAAGAAGCATTCGAGAAAGTAGATGTAATTTTGACACCGACTTCTCCAACTCTGCCTTTTAAGATAGGTGAGAGAATAAAAGATCCATTGTCTATGTATCTTTCTGACATTTTTGTGACTGCTGTGAATCTTGCCGGCGTGCCTGCTGTTTCTGTTCCTTGCGGTAAGGTTGGTCAACTTCCCGTAGGGATCCAGATTATCGGCAAGCCGTTCCAAGAAGAAACGATTCTAAAACTTGGAGAAGTTTTAGAAGAACTATGATAAATATTCCCAATCTTGATATTATATCTTGGATTGTTTCACCCCCTTTTACAAAAACATTGTTTATTATAAAAACATTGTTTATTTTGATTTCTTTGTATTTTTTTGCTGGTATTATTTACTTTCTCTCAAAGACTCACTATCTTCAATGGCTTTATGGAGAGTCAGTTACTTCTCTTTTAACTCAAAAACCATACGGTATTAAAAAAATTAATAAAAGATGGAAGCAGATTGTAGAAAGACTTAAATCTGGTTCGGAAGAGGAGTATAAACTTTCTATTATTGAAGCAGATGCGCTTTTAGATGAAATATTAAAAAAAATAGGGTATAAAGGAAAAACTATAGAAGAAAGGTTTGATAAAATGACCACAGAGGTGCTTTCGAATTTGGAAGAACTTAAAAAAGCCCATCAAATAGAAAGCGACATAGTTCGCGACCCAAATTATATGTTGAGTAGGGAAGAGGCAAAGAAAATTTTGTTGATTTACAAAAAAGCGTTTGAGGAATTAGAAGTGTTTTGACTTGATTTTAAATTTAATTTAAGTAAAATTAAATTATTGATATGACGCGGGGTGGAGGAGTAGTACCTCGTGGGTCCCATAAGCCCAAGGCGCCGGTGCAATTCCGGCCCCCGCAACAAG
>CAYMMJ010000022.1:4917-9190 GCA_964391535.1 uncultured Candidatus Saccharibacteria bacterium | reverse complement strand
AATAACAAGCTCGATGAGAGTAAATGCCTTGAAAAATTTCTTTTTCTTTAGCAAATTGAGTTTTTTGAACATAGTGTTATATAAAATTTAAATTAAATAATTTATAATAATCCTCATTATTTTATTATCTTGTATATCAAGGAAGGCGTCAAGTCTCCGAAGAGGCTTTCCAATTATCTCTGATCTCTAAAGACAATATAACTCATCCATTAGGCGGACTACTTGGGAGAGATTATAAGAAAACTTCTTTTCGAACCGAGCTCATAAGAACCACCTTGTTCAAGTCGAGTATAAATTTTGTAATCAGAACCATCCTCTGTTGTTCTGTAAAGATAAAAGTAGTCTTGATTCTTAGAATACAAAGGATCTTTAGGAATCTCAGAAAGATAAGGTTTAATTTCTTCAGACAAAGTATCACAGTTTAATTCCAGAGAGCACCACTGTTTTTCAATTGGATAATGCCCGTTATCTAAATAATAAAACTGGAGAGCAGTTCTTAACTTATTAATATCTGTAATCCTTACTATATCTCTGTCTCGTGCCTTGCTGATATACTGTATTAAAACAGTAAAGAAAACAAGCATTCCAAGCATAACTATTACAACTGCTGTTTCTAAAGTTTTTTTCTTGTTTTTATTCATTATGGCTTGGACAATTTGGGACTTTATCTCTTTTTTAATTTTAACATTTTCAATAATTGAGATAAAGAAAACGTATTCAAAACGTCTTTCTTCTGAACCCAACCGCGTCTTGCTTGATATACTCCAAATTCCATATAGCGAAGTTGGTCTTTGTGATGAGAATCCGTGTTGATAACTAATTTTACCCCTGCCTCAATTGCTTTTTTGGCATTGATATCGTTTAGGTCAAGGCGCTCTGGATAAGCATTTATCTCAAGAAATACATTGAACTCCTTTGCTGCCCTTAAAATTTTCTCAAAATCAACCTGATACTCGTCCCGTCTTTTTAAAATTCTGCCGGTAGGATGAGAAATTATTTTGATATAGGGATTTTTCATTGCTCTAATAATTCGCTCGGTCATTTTTTCTTTAGGCATTTTAAAACTAGAATGAATGCCGGCAATAGCATAATCTAACTTTTTTAGGGCTTCATCTTTTATATCAATAGAGCCATCATTTAAAATATTTGTTTCTGCCCCTTGAAGAATTCTGAATTCTGCGCCTCTTTGTTTGAATTTAAGATTTAATTTATCAACCTCTTTTCTTTGTAAAGAAAGTTTTTTCTCATCTAGTCCGTGTTCAATTTTTAAAAACTTAGTATGGTCAGAAATACCCAGATACTGATAACCTCTCTCAATAGCTGCCTCTGCCATCTCTAAAATTGAATTTGCTCCACCGTCCCAATTAGAATGACAATGAAGATCTCCTTTGATATCTCTTAGCTCTATAAGTTTGGGCAGATAATTTTTTCCTTTCAAAGCCAATTCAACTTCTCCTCGATTTTCTCTAATTTCTGGAGGCATCCAAGCCATACCCAAGGTCCTGTAAACTTCTTCTTCTGTTTTTCCGGCAATCATCTTTTTTCCTTTAAAAACACCGTACTCATTTAATTTTAATCCTTTCGAAATAGCAATTCTCCGAGTAGCAATATTGTGTTCTTTGGAACCAGTAAAATACTGAAGCGCAGAACCATAACTTTTTTCAGGCACTACCCTTAAATCTATATCAAATCCTCCTTTCATTCTTACCGAAGATTTAGTATCTCCCTTTCCCCAGATTTTAATAACTCCCGGCAAGGAAACAAAAAAATCCATAACCTTTTTGGGATTATTGGTAGTCACCAAAAGATCTACATCTCCTATAGTTTCTTTTCTCCGTCGAACAGAACCGGCAACAGAGATTTGTTTTATTTCCTTGAGTTGTTTTAACCTTGTTTCTATTTCCTCAACTATGGGAAGTATCTCTCCTAAAAGAAATCTTCCCTTACTTCTTTTGAGAAAAGCAATACCCTGCAAGATATTTTTTTCTGTTTTCTGGCCAAAGCCAAAAAGGGGAGCAATTTTGTGCTCCCTTGCCGCTTTCTCAAGATCTTTCAAATTTTTTATCCCTAACTTCTGGTAAAGAACTTTCACCATTTTAGGTCCCACTCCTTCTACCGCTGTCAGTTCTTCAATTTTGACAGGAGTTTTTCTTTTTAACTCTTGATAATACTTTATCTTTCCTGTTTTTAAATATTCCTCAATCTTTTGAGCAATACTTTTGCCTACTCCGGGAATTTCCTCTAACCCTTCCAAACCCTCTTTTCTATATATATCTTCAATATCTTCTTCTAAATTTTCCAGAGTAATAGCCGCCTTCTGGTAAGCATAAGGTTTAAAAGAAATCCCTTCCATCTCTAAAAACTCGGCTATCTCATAGAAGATTTTAGCAAGTTCCTGGTTTTTCATTTTTCTGTATCTTTTCTAAAGATATTTTTTAAATCTATATGAATACCATGATCAAAAACTCCTTTGATTTCGTTACGCAAACCAAGCAAGATTATCACACTAATTAGTCCTAAGATTCCTACTGAGAAAAAGACAGGTTCAAAGCCAAATTTCGTCACCGCCCATCCTCCTACTGCTCCAGCAATACCTACTCCAATACCAAGAAAAGTAGCATCAAGTCCCCATTCTGTGGCTTCTTTTCCTTTGTCAATGTGACGAGTAAAAATAGCTTGCCACCCCGAAAGCATCATTGCCATTCCGACAGCATAAACAACTTGGAGTAAGTATATATGCCAAGGGAAACCAGCTAATATGTATCCGAAAGGAACAAGGGATGAGATAAAAAGACCTCCCACAAGAAAAAAATAGTCATCTCTCTCAGCTGGTATGCTGTCTAAAAATGCACCAATAGGAACCCTCAACAGAGATTTCAAAACCCAATAAATTGCTGCAGCAACTCCTGCTACAAAAGCAGAACCTCCTTCAATTCTTTGAACTACGAAAATAGCAAATATAGGATTCATTAATCCCCAGCCAGTCCAAAAAGCAAAATCACTCAAAATTAAATACTTAACAATTTTGTTTATTTCAAGTTTCATTTTCCAACTACTTTTACAAAAATTTCCCGCTGGCGAGGCCGATTGTCAAAATCAAGAAAAACAACATTCTGCCAAGCACCCAATAACAACTGCCCTTTCTCAATAGGAATCGCTAAAAACGGCTTTACTAAAGCCGAGCGGATATGAGCATACCCATTACAATCGCCCCATTTTTTACAGTGTTCATAATTTTTTGACATCGGTACTAAATTTTCAAGTATCCTTTTGAAGTCCTGAATGGCTCCGCTCTCATATTCAATTGTTGTAATTCCACAAGTAGAACCAGGACAAGATACAATACAAATGCCTTCTGTTTTACCTGATTTTTTAACTTCCTCAGACACTTTTTCGGTAATATCAATTATATCGGTAAATCCTTTTGTGCTAATTGAAAATTTCATATTAGTTTATTATATCTGCAATTCAGACAAAACAAAAGCCGAGAAAAATCTCGGGGAAAATGCTTAAAAATAATTTTTGGTTAGCCAACAAATAAAGAGCTCTTGTTAGAAAAGATGCTATCTATGAATTCTATAATTTTTATCTTGATAAGTTTCATCCCAAATTTAATTAAAATCAAAAATCCTATTATAGCAAATAAGATATCCATACTTCTCAACACAAAAGAAAAGGCAATTCCTACATTGGCTCCCATTCCTATACCAGAGAAAACTATACTTTCTGCAACTTCCAAACTTCCAAGCATTGCCGGCACTGGAACCAAAACTGCTAAGTTAAAGAATCCGTAGGCAGCCAATGCTCTAAGCAAATGCCATCCTCCTCCAAAAAAGAAAATCAGTGCTGTACATCTTATCAAAACCAAAAAATATTTTATCAAAGATATAGCCAATCCTTTCCACATCTGCCCTTTTCTTAATCCAAAGAAAGAAACTATCTCTTTCTCAGCTCCCAGCACTAATTCTCCACCCCTTTGGTTCTGTATTTTTTTTCTGTTTAATCCAAAGAGTTTAAGAAACCACTCAAGTGTGCTTTCTTTTCGGAAAGTTTTTATATAAAAAACAACAAGTAAAAAAATAATAATTGAGGCTACTATTGATCCGGCTATAATCACTTTGGTTTTTGGAAAAGTTCCCGCTAAAAGAGGAAAAGCAAATAAGCCTATAATTAGAAAGGGGAAGAAAATAGTGGCATCCAATACCCTGTGAATAAACACAGCAGCAGAGCTTTTTTCCCAAGGGACTGAAAATGCTTTTTTTAGAGCATAAAT
>CAYMMJ010000022.1:0-4817 GCA_964391535.1 uncultured Candidatus Saccharibacteria bacterium | reverse complement strand
TCCCACGCTTGAAGTAACAAAACCAAAGATAGCTAATCCTATCACTAATGAAACTAAAAAGAGAATAACTTTTCTCATATATATTTGAATTATAACTCAACTATTATTTTAGTAAAACAAAATGTTTTAATTTTCTCCACAGAGTTTTTGAAGACTTTTTGCGTTTTGGCAGGCAAATCCATTAGCGTCATTGTTGAAATAACAATAAACTTCTAAATTATGCTTTAGATGTTTTTTGATTCTTCGAGCAAGACTCTTTAAATCTTCATAAGAATAATTAGAACTATATAAAGATTTTTTTCCATGCATTCGAAAATAAGCAAATCCGCCAAAGACATCGTTAACTGACGGCCAATTAGGAGAATCTGCTATACAAAAAGAAAGATTTTTTTGTCTTTCAAAAAACTTGTAAACTTCACCACAGAACCAACTTCTGTGCCTAAATTCAAAGGCAAATCGAAAATTTCTGTTTGTTTTTCTAATTATTTTCACAAAAGTTTCGAGTCGTTTTAAGTCCTTTTTCCAACTTTCAGGAAATTGAAATAAAAAAGGCCCGAGTTTTTCCCCAAGTAATATGGCTCTTTTTAAAAACTCTTCCCATTCTTTTTGGCATCCTTTTAATTTTTTAATGTGGGTAATATACCTGCTGACTTTTACAGCAAAGATAAAACTCTCAGGTGTTCTTTCTTTCCAACACTTAAATGTTTTCCTGCTCGGAAGATGATAAAATGAGCTGTTAATTTCTACCGTTCTAAATTGGCTGGAATAATATTCTAACTTACGGCTTCCAGAAAGTTCTTTAGGATAAAAAACTCCCTTTTCCCAGTGAAGGTAACTAAACCCAGATGTGCCAATAAATAACTTAGCCATAAATTATTTATTGTAAAATTTCTGTTTTAGGACATCCATAAATTCAAAATTCACCGGATTATCACTTACCTCAAATGACCATTCCCAGAAAGCATCTATAGGAAATTTTTTATCTTTTTTCCAACACAGAAGCGCCTGCAAGAGCACTACAAGCACCTCAATTTGTCTAAGGAAGTATCCTTCTGGAGAGTTTTTAGTTTTAAACTCTTCCCACAATCTGATTATTTCGCTCCTCAAGTAGATTGGAAGACTAGAAGTGATCTTCTCAAGTGCTTTTTTTTCTTTTCTATACCCTTTAAGAAATTTTTCTCTTTTTTTACTTCTGGAAAGACGAAACCATTTCTTTAGAATTTCCTCTCTTTCTTTTTTGTTTTTATTCCTAAGCAAACTATCGTAGGGCGTTTTCTCTTTAATGTATATATTTGGCAGAAGAGACACTAAAGACATTTTCAGCATTCTTTCTTCGTTAAGTTTTATTTTTCTTTCAGAGCTTATTAGGAAAGCCGTTAAAGAAAGTGAAAAAATATGCCCTCCTATTGTTTCGGGCTCCTTTACTTTTCTAATCGTCCAACATCTTCTTTGTACTTTTTTTAGTTTGCCTGCCTTTATAATAAAATCCAAGATGCTTGCCAGTTTATTCTTTTTGTTTACTTTTCTGTGATAAAATCTTTCTTGGATAACTTTCAAAAAATCAATAAGTAAAGGGTCTTCAACAACCTCTTCAGTGCTTTCCCACCAACTTGTTCCACTAAGTTCTTTTTTTGTCCCAAAATATTCAATAGCCTGGATTAATGTTTCTATTCTGTCTAACTGCTTTATAAACCTACCTTCTTTTGATATTCTTTTCTCGTAATCCATCCAAGAAGAAAAAATATCTTTTTTTGTTAAAGCCCCCAACTTTTTTATCAACCTCAAAAGAGATTCCTTTTCTTTTTTAAATTGCTTTCTTCCTCTTTTAATTTTTTCTTTTTGAGAAAGGCGCACCCATTTCGATAAAAACTTCTTTCTTTCTTTCCTGCTTTTTGGAAGTTGAAGATAATATCCGAAAGGAGTCATATCTCCCGCATAAACTTCGCATAAATCATGAAAGAGAGCAATTTTAATTGCTCTCTTTTCATTAATTCCTCGAACCTTAGCAAGTAACCATGATAATACAGCCACCCGAAAAGTATGTTCGGCTATTGTTTCTGGATTTTTTATACCTCTAAGTCTCCAACCAGTCCGAGGCATTTTTTTAAGTTTTTCTATTGCTAAAAGGAAGTCCAGAATATTTTTCATAAATAAAAACTGAGGTTAGCTCAGTTCTTAATATAGTTCACTAAATACTCACACCATTATAAGTTAGAATATCTGACTTTCTTAATCTTGTAAGTAACCTTTATAGGAGATGTAATCAACACTACATCTCCTATTTTTCTGTTGAAAAGCGCTTTTCCTACCGGTGATTCAAAAGATATTTTCCCTTCACTAGGATTTGCTTCGTGCGTTCCTACAATCATAAATTCATTGATGCTTCCGTCTGGCTCTTCAAGAGTAACAGTGGCTCCCAGATCAACTATATTTTGTTTTTCTTTTGGCGGAGCCTTGATTAATTTAGCATTTTTTAAAATGTATTTCAGTTCAGCAAGCCTGTCTTCTAAAAAACCCATATCTTCTTGAAATACAAGATATTCAGGGTTAATTTCCTGGGAATGAAAAACCTCAGGAACTCCTTCCTTTGATTTTGCTTTTTTTATTTTCTGTAATTCCTCCCATTCTTGTTTTATCTTCTCTAACCCTTCTTTTGTTAAAAAGATTTTTTCTTTCTCCATATTGCTACTCTATTTTCTGTCTACTAAAATAGTTTGTCAAGATCTTGAAAATTACCAAAAATAGTGGTGTAATAAATTAACCTATGATAGAAATCGACGGTTCAATTGGTGAGGGAGGAGGACAGATTCTTCGAACTGCTTCCTCTCTTTCTGTAATTACAAATAAGCCCTTGCATATTTTTAACATCAGGAAAGGAAGAAAAAAACCTGGCCTAAAAACCCAGCATCTTCTGGGTTTAAGAGCCCTGTCTCAATTTTGCCAGGGAAAGCTGGAAGGAGATTTTTTAGGTTCTGAGGAAATAAGATTCTGGCCCAGTCAAAACTTTATAAAGGAAATTTCTATAAATATTCCTACTGCTGGAAGTATAACTCTTGTACTCCAAAGCCTTCTTTTGCCTGCTCTTTTTTCAAAAGAAGGCTTTGAGATTCATTTTAAAGGAGGGGCAACTGATACTTTTTTTGCTCCTACTATAGATCATTTCAATCTTGTATTTTTGAAAATTCTACAACAGATGATCTCCCCTGACACCAAAATAGATATCGAAGTAATAAAAAGAGGGTATTATCCAGAAGGTGGAGCAAAAGTTAAAATAAAAATCTTTCCATTAAAAGAAAAACTAATGCCTCTTAATTTGCTAGAAAGAGAAAGTTTAAGAAAAATTTCTATATTTTCAGGAGCTTCGGAGTTTTTAAAAGAAAAGAAAGTGGCCGAGCGACAAGTTGCAGGAGTAAAGGAAATATTGGGAAAGTTAAAACTGCCAATAGAAGAATCTATCAGGTATTACAAAACTCAATGCCCTGGAAGCAATGTTTGTTTGATAGCCGAGTTTGAAAATACAATAATCGGAACCGACAATTTAGGTAAAATAGGCAAAAAAGCAGAGGAAATAGGAAAAGAAGCAGCGCTCGATCTGCTCAAGCAAGAAAAATCAAAAGCGTGTCTTGACAAACACTTAGCAGATCAAATTATGCCATACATAGCCTTAGCTAAAGGAAAATCACAGATTAAAGTTTCTCAAATCACCAATCATTGCAGAACAAACATTTTGGTAATTGAAAAATTTATCGAAGGAGCTTTCAAAATTAACAAGAATCTAATCTCTTGGATTCCTCTTTCTTGAAGAGTCATACATTAACAGGTGAGATGAAGTAAGGCAATCACTTTTTTCTTTTCTATCGCATTCTGAACTATTGCATTGAAACTCTTTATTGCTTTGTCGGTTTTGTCAATTATCAACTCAATCCCTTTCTCCTTAATAGACTCTTTACATTCCTCGGTTACTTGAGCCACGCCCCAGGATCCAGTCCCTAAAATTATTACATCTGGATTTTGAGCAACTGCCCTTTGTACATCCTCCACATCAAAAATGTGTCCTTCTTTTCTCCACCACCTAAGAACTTCTCCTGTCCAGCGAACCTCCACATCATAATCATATTCTCTCCCGCCAACAACTACTAACCCAAAAGTATATTTATCAATCATAACTAAAAGAGTGTTTTTTGCTTTGATAATTCCTTTTTTTCTCCCTTAGAGAAAATTCTTATTTTCCCGAAAACACCGTCATATCCCGGCTCAATATACACTTTTCCTTCTCTTGCTCTTATAATACCTTCGGAAATTTCGGGCAAGGTAACTTTTTCTAAGTCTTGTTTGGAAACATCAAGCAAAACACTGAATTCTGAACTAAAATGCTCAATAAGATTTTTATATTCCTTTTCTACTTCTTTTGTTTCGGATCCTACCCCAAGGGCTTCTGCTATAATTTCTTTCAAAGGAATTAAACTCTTGAAGGGAATTACGCCTTCTGGTTTAAACCCTTCAGGCCTGTCTGCTAATTCTTCCACTCTATTTAACACTCCGATGGTTAGAGGTTTTCCGCATACGGGACAAATATTATTATATTTTTTTGATTCTTGAGGAGAGCAACTAACTCCGCAACTCCGATGGCCATCGTAGTGATATTTTCCCTCTTGAGGATAAAATTCTATCGTATATAAAAACTTTTGAGGATTTTTCTTTTTAATAGTCTCGATGATAGAAAAATAGTTTAATTCTGTATCAAAAACATTTGCTTCTCTGCCAATTTTTTGAGGAGAGTGAGCATCACTATTTGAGATTAAAGTTATATTGTCTAG
>CAYMMJ010000021.1:0-10085 GCA_964391535.1 uncultured Candidatus Saccharibacteria bacterium | reverse complement strand
ACAGAATTTGTGAGTTTAGCTGCTCATCAACTAAGAACTCCTCTTTCAGCAATAAAGTGGACTCTTAGAATGATACTTGATGGAGATCTTGGAAAAATTACTAAAGAACAAAGAGAGTTTCTCGAAAAGACCTATAAATCGAATGAAAGAATGATAAGTTTAATAAACGATCTTTTGAATGTAACAAGAATAGAAGAAGGCAGGTATCTTTATAATCTTAGTTTAGTTTCTTTTAAAGATTTAGTTAATGAGGTGATAGAAAATTATAAAGAAGAGATTAAAAGAAAGAAAATAAAGTTCGATTTTGTTTCGTCGTATAAAAATATGCCCAAGATTAAATTAGATGCGGAAAAAATAAAACTTGCTATTTCTAATCTTTTAGACAATGCAGTAAGATACACTCCTGAAAAAGGAAAAGTAACAGTTTTTTTGGAGGCGAACAAGAAAGAAGTTAAGGTTTCAGTAAAAGATTCAGGGATAGGTATTCCTGAAGATCAAAAAGGACGACTGTTTAGTAAATTTTTTAGAGCAGCCAATGCAATAAGGACAGAAACAGAAGGGTCGGGACTAGGACTTTTCATTGCGAAAAATATTGTCGAAGCCCATGGGGGAAGAATTGGTTTTGAGTCAGAAGAAGGAAAAGGGTCAACTTTTTATTTTATTCTTCCACTGCGAGCAAGAAAGAGGATGGCAAAATAATTTTATAAGTATAAGTGGGTTGTTTTTTTTCAAAAAAGAATTAAAATAATTAATAGAGTATGTCTGACAACAATAATAAAAAAAAGATACTTTTAATAGAAGACGAGGAGTTAATTGTAAGTTTGCTTCAAAGAAAATTAGAAATGGAAGGGTATGAGGTTTTTGTAGCAAGAGATGGTATGGAAGGAATTGAGATAATGAAGAAAACAAAGCCAGACCTTGTTTTGCTTGACATTATAATGCCTCGTATGGGAGGATTTAAGGTGATGGAAACAATGATAAAGGATAACGAACTAAGAAGTATTCCTGTGATTATTATTTCGAACTCTGGTCAACCAGTAGAGCTAGATCGAGCAAGAAAATTAGGGGCAAAAGATTGGCTAATTAAAACAGAATTTGATCCAAGGGAAGTAATTTCTAAAGTCAAAAAACAAATAGGTTAAAATATGGCCGATTCAAAAAAAACAATCCTTATAGTTGAAGACGATAAATTTCTAAGAGATTTGATTTCTCAGAAATTGCTTCAAGAAGGATATGAAATTGTTGCAGCAGTTGATGGAGAAGAAGGAATTAAAAAAACCAAAGAGAAAAAACCAGACTTAATTCTGCTTGATCTTATTCTTCCTGGTATTGACGGATTTGGAGTGCTTTCTAAGATAAAAGAGGATCCTGCCTTGTCTCAAATTCCTGTGATTATTTTGTCTAATCTTGGCCAGAAAGAAGATATAGAAAAAGGGTTGCAGTTGGGCGCGGTGGACTATTTGATTAAGGCTCATTTTACGCCGGGCGAGATTATAGAAAAGATTAAGAAATTTCTAAAGTAAACTTCGTTAGAAATTAAGAAACTATGCCTGAGCTTCCTGAGGTAGAAACTACTGTGAAAAAATTGAAGAAAAAGGTCCTTAAAAGGACCTTTGTTGATGTATGGACGGATTCAAAAAAACAGATCAAAAAACCAAAAAGCTTTGAAAGATTTAGAAAAGAAATTAAAGAAAAGAAAATAAAAAATATCAAAAGAAGAGCAAAACTTATTCTTTTTGACCTTTCTGGTAATAAGATTCTCTTGGTCCACCAAAAACTTACCGGCCACCTTTTACTTGGAAAGTGGAGGAAAAAGAACAATCATTGGAAAGCTCCTGTAGGGCATCTGTCAGAAAAAATAAATACCTATATTCATATCCTCTTTTTCTTAGACAATGGAATGATGCTTGCTCTTTCTGACTTAAGAAAATTTGCTAAAGTAGAATTATGGAATAGTGATGAACTTTTGAATTCAAAACAAATAAAAAACCTGGGCGTTGAACCTTTAAGTAAAGAATTTACTTTTGAGAAATTTAAAGAAATCTTAAAAAACCAAAAAAAGAAAGTGAAACAAGTATTAATGGATCAGCAGTTGATTGCTGGAATTGGCAATATTTATTCAGACGAAATTTTATTTGAGGCGAAAGTAAATCCTCTAAGAATATCATTTGAACTAAGTGACTCTGAGCTAAAAAGAATATACTCTGCTATAATTAAAATTCTCAAAAAAGCAATAAAAGTAGAAGGTGAAAGTATAAGCGACTGGAGAATGCCCGATGGTAGAAGAGGTTCTTTTGATAAATATCGTAAAGTATATCGAAGAGAAGGCCAGCCTTGTTTTAATTGTAAAACTCCGATTGTAAGAAAAAAAATAGGAGGTCGTTCAACTTATTTTTGTCCTAAATGTCAACCTTTATGATTATCTTTTTATACGGACAAGACACATATCGTCTCCGTCAAAAATTAAAAGATTTAGTGAGCGAGTTTAGAAAAAAATATAGGAGACCATATATAAAACAATTTGATGCCAGAGAATTAAACTTCGAAGATTTCAGAAGCGAATTTCAAACGGTTTCAATGTTTAAAGAAAAAAGATTAGTCAAGATTACTAATGTTTTTTCTGCACCTGTTTTTTTAGAGAAAATCACCGAATTTCTTAGAAAAATTCACGAGACAGAGGACACCCTTGTTTTTTATGAAGAAGGGATGCCTAACACAAACAATTCATTGTTTAAATTTCTTGAAAAAAAGGCAAAAATATATAAATTTGAATTGCTCTCTCAGGTAAAATTAAAACACTGGATAAAAAAAGAATTGAGTAAATATCGGGTGGAAGCTGATCCAGATACGTTAGATGCTCTCTATGAAATCGGAAGTGATAATTTGTGGCTGCTTGCTAGTGAAATTAAAAAACTTGCTACTTTTGTAGGGAGAGGAAATAAAGCCCATCTAAACGATTTAGAAGTTTTGAGTAAGCAAAAAGTTGAGACAGATATTTTTGCTACCATAGATGCTATTTCTGGCAATAACAAAGGCAAAGCTTTAGAATTACTCCACAGGCACCTGCACGAAGGAGACTCCCCTCTTTATCTTTTCTCGATGTTAAGAAATCAGATTTCTAATCTTTTAATAGTAAAAGACCTAATGACTAAGGGAGTTCCAGCTCCCTTCATTGCTAAAGAATCTGGTTTACATCCTTTTGTGGCAAAGAAAAGTTTGAGGATATCATATAAATTTACCCTCAGTCAGTTAAAGGAGATATACCGGAAGCTATTTCGGTACGAAATAAAAATAAAAACAGGAAAAATAGATCCTGTTTTAGCATTAGAACTACTTACGGTAGAAATCTAAGATTTTGTTCTATTAACCATTGCAGTTATTCTTGATTTTTTTCTAGCCGCTGTATTTTTTTTAATAATTCCTGTTTTGGCAGCTTTATCTAGAGCTTTATAAAGCTGAGGGAGTAGTTTCTTTGCTTCCTCCTTTTGTTTTTTGGAAAGAAAATATTCTATCTTTTTGGCGAGATCTTTTATTTTTTTCTTTCTCTGGAGATTTTTTTGTCTTCTTTTGATATTTTGGCGTAAAGCCTTTTTGGCTGACTTAGTTATAGGCATGATTTTTAAATAATTTCTGATACAATAAAAAAAGAATAGCATAAAATTTATAACTATTCAATAGCTGGTTAATTCTTAACTAAATGAAAAAACTTATTAAAAAATTTATTCCTCCCTTTCTAATTAACTGGTACCATTTTGGATTATCATTTTTTGGGGCTCTTTTATATCTATTTCCCTCAAAAAAACTCAAGGTAATTGGAGTGACTGGCACAAATGGAAAATCCACCGTTGTCTATTTAGTTACAAAAACGCTAGAGGAAGCAGGGTTTAAAGTAGCTTCTGTGTCTTCTATTGAGTTTAAAATTGGAAGCAAGAGATGGCAGAATAACCTGAAAATGACAATGCCTGGTCGTCTAAAACTTCAAAGGTTTTTAAGAAAAGCAGTGAAAGAAAAATGTCAATACGCGGTGATAGAAGTTACTTCTGAAGGTATTCTCCAATATAGACACAGGTTTATTGATTTTGATGTAGCCGTTTTTACAAATTTAACCCCTGAACATATTGAAGCCCATGGTTCTTTTGAGAATTATAAAAAAGCAAAAGGAAAACTTTTTGAAAGTTTAAAAAAAAGCAGAAAGAAAACTGTCTCGGTGATTAATTTAGATGATGAGAATGCTGATTATTTTCTTGGATTTGGCGCCGATAAAAAAGTTGGCTATTCTATAAAAGAAAATATAAATAAAAAGTTTCATTTATCGGAAATAATAAAAGCTTCCGAAATAAACTTTTCTGAAAATAAAACAGAGTTTCAAATAAGAGGACTAAAATTCTCCTTAAAATTGAAAGGGCTTTTTAATGTCTACAACGCTTTGGCCGCAATTTCTGTAGGCTTGTCTCAAAACATAGAACTTCCGGTCATGAAAAAAGCGCTTGAGAAAATTAAAAGTATTCCCGGCAGATTAGAAGAAGTAGCCAGCATTCCTTTTAAGGTGATTGTTGACTATGCTCATACCCCAGATGCTCTTCAAAAAGTTTACGAAGCTTTGTCTTCTCAAAGTTTTTCCTCTCTTATATGCGTCTTGGGTTCCTGTGGAGGAGGAAGAGATAAGTGGAAAAGATCCGAATTAGGGAGGATTGCCGATAATTTTTGCAGAAAAATTATTCTCACCAACGAGGATCCTTACGATGAAAATCCTCAAGAGATTATTGAACAAATTGAAAAAGGTGTTCAGAGTAAAGAAAAGATTATCAAAATAATTGACAGAAAAGAGGCGATAAGGAGAGCTTTAAAAATAGCGAAAGAAAACGATATAGTAATAATTACAGGCAAAGGGTGTGAGCCATGGATGTGTGTTGCAGGAGGAAAAAAAATACCTTGGGATGATAGAGAAATAGTTCGAGAAAACATAGATAAGTTAAAGTAAAGCAATATGAAAAAAGATTATGAGATTCTTGAGCATACCGCGGATTTAAGAATCAGAATTTTTGGTACCACAAAACAACAATTGTTTCTGAATGCGCTAAAAGCCATGACTTTTATTCAAAACCCTGATTTATCTGAAGAATCCGTTGTGCGTAAGGTAAAAATAAAATCTTCAGATGTCTCCTTTTTACTTGTTGATTTTTTAAGTGAGGTTCTTTATTTAACCCAGACAAAAAAAGAAGCTTACTTAGGAGTAAAGTTCAGGGAATTTTCTGATACCTTTCTTAAAGCAGAATTAGATGGGAGAAAGGTAAAAAGATTCAAAGAAGACATCAAAGGAGTTACTTACCATGAGTTAGAGATAAAACAACAAAAGGACGGAACTTGGGAAACCACGATTTTATTTGATATTTAGTTCTTGAACTCTAATTATGATTTCCAGAGAAAATTTAAAAAAAATATCTCCATGGCTTTGGGAGATTCCCAGAAGTTTTAGGAAAGATATGAGAGTTCCCGCAAGAATTTATACATCAGAGAAGATGCTTGAGAGTTGCTTTAGGGATAAATCTCTTGAGCAGTTAGTTAATACTACCACTCTTCCGGGGATAGTAAAATATGCTGTTGCTATGCCTGATATCCATGAGGGGTACGGTCCCCCTATTGGAGGTGTAGGAGGAATTAAGTTATCAGAAGGAGTAATTTCTCCTGGTTTTGTTGGATTTGATGAAAATTGCGGATGCCGGCTTTTGCTTTCTGAATACTCAAAAGAAGAAATATCTCCCTTTCTGGAGAAACTTGCAGATGAAATTCAAAGAGAAGTGCCTTCAGGTCTTGGCAGAGGAAGGCAGATTAAGCTTTCAATTGAGGAAATAGATAGAATTCTGGAAGGAGGCGTTCCCTATTTAGTAGAGAAAGGTTATGGAGAAAGAGAAGACATTGAGAATTGCGAACATAAGGGAAGAATGGAGCAGGCGGATGCTTCTTTTGTTTCTCGCAAGGCAAAAATGAGAGGACGTGATCAAGTAGGAACACTTGGTTCAGGAAACCATTTTGTAGAAATTCAAGAAGTAGATGAGATTTTTGATAAAGAAACTGCTAGAATATTTGGATTATTTGAAGGTCAAATAGTAATATTTATTCATACTGGTTCTCGAGGACTTGGCCATCAGAACTGCACCGACTATCTAAAGTTAATTATTCCTGTATATTCCAAATATGGAATAAGACTGCCAGATAAAGAGTTAGCCTGTGTTCCTTTTTCTTCTTCTGAAGGACAAAGGTTTTTTAAAGCAATGTCGGCGGCCTGCAATTTTGCTTGGGCAAATCGTCATATGATAATGCAATATGTAAGAAAAGCATGGAGAAAAATTATTGGAGACAAGAAAAAACTGAGACTTCTTTATGACGTTGCTCATAATATCGCGAAAATTGAAGAGCATGAAATAGATGGTGAGAAAGTAAAATTGATAGTTCATCGGAAAGGAGCAACAAGAGCTTTTCCTCCTTATCATCTAGAAATACCAGAAAAATATCAAAAAACAGGCCAGCCAGTTTTAATTCCGGGCTCGATGGGAACTGCTTCTTATGTTTGCGTAGGGACAGAAAAATCAAAAGAAGCTTTCTATACCGTAAACCATGGAGCGGGAAGAACAATGTCACGACGACAAGCCACAAGAACGATTTCTGGAGAAAAAGTAATTGAGAGACTGAGGAAAAAAGGTATTATTGTAAAATGTCGGTCAATGAAAGGTATTGCTGAAGAAGCGCCTCTGGCTTACAAAGATATTGATGATGTGATTGAGATAGTTCATAGTGCTGGACTTGCCAAGAAAGTAGCAAAATTGGTTCCTTTGGCAGTGATAAAAGGAGAATAATTTTGCAAAAATTTTAAAAATATAGTATAAACTTATTACATAGGGTTTATGTTATTAGTAGAGAAGTTATTTTTTATTTATGACAAAAAAGAAACTTCCGAGAAGTTTAAGAAAATATATTCGTATAGAAAAAGCGAAGATTGCTCGCAAAGCTTTGAGTTTGAAAGAAAAAGAAAAATTGATTCGTTTACTATATGAAAAAATGGGAGTTCAGTTAGATAAAAGATTATCTTTAAATAGTAAAGAAAAAAATCAAAAAAATGACAATAAAACAAATATTTGACCTAGCAATACAAATGGGAATCGATGCTGATTTCCGGGGCAGAGAAGGAGTTCAGGATTTTCTTGAGCGAAAAAGGAAAAAATACGAAAAGTTAGGAGAAAAGCAAAGAGAAGAATTTGACCAAGAAGCACTTATTAATCCGTATTTGGATTCAAGAATTTATCACGTTGCTCAAGACAAAGAAATTAAGAAGGTTCTTGTAGGAATAGACGTTGAGCCAGCCGAAATATTGCTTGCAAAACATCTCGGAGACATTGATTTAGTGATTGCACATCATCCTTTAGGGAAAGGACTGGCACATTTGGCGGACGTGATGGAACTACAATGCGATGTTTTAAATTTTTATGGTGTGCCTATAAACATTGCTGAAGGCTTGATGAAGGAAAAAATTGATGAAGTGGCCCGAGGTGTAAACGCAAAAAATCACCAAAGGACTGTGGATTGCGCTAGATTGCTTGGAGTGAACTTAATTAACACACATACTCCCTGCGATAACTTAGCTGCTCAGTTTTTAAAGAAAGAAATTGAGGAAAAGTCGCCTCAAAGAATCGAAGATCTCTTAGAAGTTCTTAAAAATATCCCCGAATATAAAGAGGCAATAAAAATTGGAGCAGGGCCAAAGATTTTTGTTGGAAGTCCAGAAAGAAGATGCGGGAAAATTGCTCTTACCGAAATTACTGGCGGAACAGAAGGGTCTTCAAAACTTTATGAAAAAATGGCCCAAGCCGGCATTGGAACAGTAGTAGGGATGCATATCTCAGAAGAACATAGAAAAGAGGCGGAAGCAGCAAATATCAATGTAGTGATTGCCGGTCATATGTCATCTGATTCTTTAGGAATGAACCTATTTTTGGACGAACTTGAGAAGCAGGGTGTTGAAATTGTTCCTTTTTCTGGATTAATAAGAGTAAGTAGAGTATAAATTTTTTAAATTTGTTTCGTCCAAAAAACTGGCTGGGGAGCCAGTTTTTTGTTAGAATGAAAGATATGCGGACAGGCATTGCTACGGTTCCTTTAGATTATGGGAGGTGTCCGAAATGGCTGTTTGAGAGAATGAAAAGACTCTCACGAGGGATAGTTGTGGCTATTGTTGAAGAATTTGGACAAGAAGAATTTTTAAAAAGATTGGCTGATCCTATTTGGTTTCAATCTTTGGGGTGTGTGATAGGATTTGACTGGAATTCTTCTGGATTAACCACCACTACCTTAGGAGCTTTGAAAGAAGGAATCCGAGGATTAGAAAAAGAACTCGGTATTTTTATTTGCGGAGGCAAAGGGAAAACTTCAAGAAAGACGCCTCAACAAGTTCAAGAATGGGGCGAATTTATAGGTATGCCTTTGGATAAAATTGATAAATTAGCATATGCTTCGCGTATCTCTGCCAAAGTTGATAGTTCTCTTATACAGGATGGGTACCAGATTTACCATCACAACCTTATTTTTACTAATTCTGGAAAATGGGCAGTAGTTCAGCAGGGCATGTGCGAAGAGAATTCAACCGCTCGACGTTATCACTGGCTTTCTTTAAATATCAGAAATTTCATAGAAGAACCGCATTCCGGAATTATTTCTGATATAAAATTGAAACCTTTAAATCTAGTTGCCCCAGAAAGTAAAGAAAATAAAAAAATTTCTACGGAGTTGGTCAGGGAAGAACCAAAAACATTTTTAAAAGACATAAAGTTGATTGCCGAAACTTCCCTCAAAAGCTACTCTCCAAATCAGCGATCGCTTATTTTAGAGTCAGGTTTAGTTAGAAAAAGAAGAACGGGTAATTTCGCTGAAATGGAGCTTTACGATAAAGAATTTCATTGGCATCCTGTAATCAATGAAAAATTTGATTTAAAGAGATTAAAAAAGATAATTGAAAAAGCTCACTTTTTGAAGCCAGAAAATTTCGAGCAATTATTGATGACAAAAGGGATAGGTCCAAAAACAATCAGAGCACTTTCTTTAGTTGCCGAATTGATTTATGGTAAAAAACCTTCTTTTGAAGATCCGGCCCGGTATTCTTTTGCTCATGGAGGCAAAGACGGCACTCCTTTTTTTGTTGAAAGAGGTGTTTATGATAAAACAATAGAAATAATAGAGAAAGGAATAAAAAAAGCCAAAATTTCTCAAAAAGAAAAAACTCAAGCCCAAAGAAGATTATTAAGTGTTTCAAAATTATGACAAAATTTCTTTTTACCTCAGAATCCGTTGCAGAAGGTCACCCTGACAAGATAGCGGATGCGATTGCTGATGCGGTATTAGACGACGTCTTAGGGAAAGATAAATACGGAAGAGTTGCTTGTGAGGTAATGGTTGGTAACGGTTATGTGATTGTAGGAGGAGAAATTACCACTTCTGCGCAATTAGATATCAACAATTTAACTAGAGAAGTGATTAAAAAAATTGGTTATGATAAGCCGGAATACGGGTTTGATTATCACACTTTAGCTGTTTTTAACACTATCAATGAACAATCACCTGATATTGCTCGCGGGGTAAGAAAAACAGGCACCAAAAAACAAGGAAGCGGCGATCAAGGCATGATGATTGGATATGCTTGTAAAGAAACACCCGAGTTAATGCCGCTTCCAATAATGCTGGCACATAGATTGGTTAAGAAACTGGCTTTAGTAAGAAAGAAAAAGATTATTCCTTATCTTCGGCCAGATGGAAAAAGTCAGGTAACAGTTGAATATCGAGATGGTGTCCCTAATGCTTTAAATTCAGTCGTTATTTGCGCTCAGCATGATCCCGATATTTCTCTAAAAAGAATTAAAGAGGACATTGTTAAAGAAGTTATTACTCCTGTTTGCGGAAGATACCTGACACGTAAAACTAAATTCTACATCAACAACACAGGTCGTTTTGTAATAGGAGGACCAGTTTCAGACACAGGGGCTACGGGAAGAAAAATTATAGTTGATGCCTACGGTGGAGCAGTTCCTGTGGGTGGAGGT
>CAYMMJ010000020.1:3169-10460 GCA_964391535.1 uncultured Candidatus Saccharibacteria bacterium | reverse complement strand
GATATTTTAAGAAAAAACTGCTGCTGTTGAAAACGGCAGTTTTTGTTTTTCTTAGTTTTCTTTTTTTTGTTATAATTAAATAATCTTGTGTATAAACTTATTTAGAAATAATATTTTGAGGTTGCTTAAAAAAAGAAAAAAGGCTTTTACCGTAATCGAGCTTTTGGTTGCTATAACCATAGCTGTTTTGATTATGGCTCTTGCTCTTACAACTCTGAAATCAGTAAAAGAGAAATCCCGAGACACAAAGAGAATTCAAGAAATAAACCAAATTGTAAAAGCACTCCAGCTTTATTGGATAGAAAATGATTATTATCCCACAAGAACTTGTCCTTGCGGCCATGGAGGATGGGAAACAAGCGATACTCACCCTGAGCAATTTATGGAGTATCTATCTCCTTATCTTCCAGAAATTCCTCTTGATCCTATTAATAAAAGAGTTCAGAGTTTTAGCTTTTTTGGGCCTCGTCCCGGTAACTATTTTTATGCTTATTATCGTTATAATACAGCCAGTTATTGTTTGTGTGATGAATCATCGCCTACCTGTAAGAATGTCGACAGACCGTTTGCAATAATTGCTATTAGTAATCTTGAAGCATATATCCCTCCTGATTTACCCGAAGAAGGAATGCCCCTCCCTCTTAATATAAAACTCTCTCGAGCAGTGTGTGGCGATCCGGGGCCTGATAATATTTGCACCGTAGATGAGTATCATAACGGTCAATGTCGTGATTGGTCACAAGAATTTGATTATTCGGTAATGCTTGTAGAATAATTATCCACAGCAACTTCTTTATTTTATTTAAATTAAGTTTAATAAATGTTAGAATATACTAATCTATTTGATTGCGTAATAAACAAAGTTGTATAATACAAAAAAGGTCGAAAATGTATTAATTTAGAATAATTTAAAATATCAAAATGGCTGTAGAAAATTGGATAACAATTACATGGAATAGTTTAGAGGCTCTATGGCAGAAGTTCTTGGGTTTTATTCCTGAATTGATTGGAGCGATTGTAGTTATTATCGTTGGTTGGTTTGTAGCTTTGGCAGTTGGGAAACTAGTTGCTGAGATTTTGAAAAGAATAAAGTTTGATAAATTATTTGAGCAGGGGGCTTGGAAAGAAGCTTTAGAGAAAGCTAAATGGAAAGTAAGTCCATCTGGTTTTGTTGGAGCAATAGTTAAGTGGGTGCTCTTTATTGTTTTCTTGACTGCGTCGGCTAAGATTTTATTGGGACCGTATTATCCTGAGTTCTTTTCTGATTTTATAAAATGGCTTCCAAATGTAGTGGCAGCAGCAGCAATTTTTGTAGTGACAGTAATTGTTGCTGAATACATTCCAAAGATTATCAGAGCAAGTATTGAAGGAATGCAGATAAAGTATTCTAACTTTATCGAGAAAGTAATCAGGTGGGCGATTTGGGTAGTTGCCATCGTAGCTATTCTTATTCAGTTAGGAGTTGCCAGAGAGATGATTATGACTCTCTTTACTGGTTTCGTTGCCTTCCTTGTTATTTCTGGAGGTCTTGCATTCGGACTAGGAGGAAAAGATGTAGCCGCAGAAATATTGCAGGATTTGAAGAGAAAAATGAAAGAAGAGTAAAGCAGGATTTCTCGAAACTTTAATTTTTTAATAAGTTTTTGATTTTTGATTTTTTCAACACAGCCCATTTGGGCTGTGTTGAATTCTTCACTGAAATAAAGTAAAATAAAAAAATATGTCAACGCCAGATATCAAAAAAAACAGGCTAAGAAAGTTAAGAAGACTCAGAAATTTAAGAGTTAATCCTTATCCGGCAAAGAGCAAAAGAACTCATCTGATTAAGGAAGCGTGTAGTGGTTTTGAGAAGCTAGCCGGAGAGAAAAAGCAAATAATTTTGGCGGGAAGGATATTTTCTATCCGAGAGCATGGCGGTTCTACTTTTATTCATTTTGGAGACGAGACAGGAAAAATTCAGGCTTATTTTAAAAGAGACGCTCTGGGACCTAAGGCGTATAAATTTTTTCTTGATAATTTTGATATAGGTGACTTTATTGAAGTGAAAGGGTATCTTTTTAAAACAAAAAGAGGAGAAAGAACGCTTGAAGTCAAAGATTTTAGAATGTTGACAAAAAGTTTATTGCCCTTACCTGAGAAATGGCATGGATTGAAAGATATAGAAGAGAGATATAGGAAAAGATATCTTGATTTAATATTTAACCCCGAGGTTAAGGAAAGATTTGAGAAACGCTCCGAGATTATAAGGGAAATTAGAAGATTTCTTGAGAAAAATGGATTTTTAGAAGTAGAGACTCCCATTCTTCAACCAATTTATGGTGGTGCGAAAGCAAAACCATTTAAAACTCATCTTAATGCTTTAAATATAGATTTGTATTTGAGAATTTCGCTAGAACTCTATTTAAAGAGGTTGATAGTGGGAGGGTTCGGAAAGATTTATGAAATCGGCAAGTGTTTTAGGAATGAAGGTATTGATAGATTTCATAATCCTGATTTTACTATGCTTGAGTTTTATTGGGCGTATGCAGATTATAAAGATCTGATGAAATTTACAGAAAAGATGATTCAGGAGATAGTTAAAAAAATAGAGGGTTCCTTGAAGATCGAATATCAAGAAAAATTAATTGATTTTTCTTCTCCTTGGCCGAGAATAGAATTTTCTCAATTGATGAGAAAAGAAGCTAAAATAAATATTGATGAAATTCATCTTGTGGCTTTAAAGAAAAAGGCAAAAGAGATGGGAATAAAGATTGATAAAGGAGAAGGCAAAGCTGAAATCGCTGACAAAATTTATAAAAAGAAATGCAGGGACAAAATTATTAACCCTACCTTTATAATCCATTATCCAAAAGAATCTTTCCCTTTGGCGAAGTCTCTAGAAAATCATCCAGATAAATTAGCTAACTTTCAGCTTGTTGCAGGAGGATGTGAATTGGTAAATGCTTTTTCTGAACTTAATGATCCTGTAGAACAGAAAAGAAGATTCGAGGAGCAAGAGAAAATGTATAAAAAGGGCTTTGATGAAGCTCAAAGGATGGATAAAGATTTTATTGAAGCTTTAGAATACGGGATGCCTCCTTGCGCTGGTTTTGGAATGGGTATAGACCGGTTTGTTGCTTTGCTTACTGACGCTCGCAGCTTAAGAGAAGTAATTTTATTTCCAACAATGCGGCCTAAAGAAAAATAAATTATGCTTGATATTAAATTTATTCGTGAAAATAAAGAATTAGTTAAAAAAGGTTGTCAAAATAAAGGCGTGGAGGTTGATATTGAACGAATTATTGATTTAGATCAGAAACGCAGGAGAATGTTGACAGAATTAGAAAAATTGAGAGCAGAAAAGAACAGGGCAAGTAAAATTATTGCTTCTGCTGAATCTCAACAAAAGAAAGGAGAAATTATTTCAGAGATGAAAGAAATTGATAAGAGAGAAGATAGTTTGAGAGAAGAATTTAATAAAACAGAAAGAGAACTAAATGATTTATTACTTCGGGTTCCTAATTTACCCTTAGATGAAGTCCCTGTAGGAAAAGATGAGTCAGAAAATGTAGTGTTGAAAGAAGTTGGAAAGCGACCTGAATTTAGATTTCCTCCTCGTGACTATTTAGATTTAGCCCAGAACCTTGATTTAATAGACATAAAAAGAGCAGCCAAGATTGCAGGAACACGGTTCGGTTTTTTAAAAAGAGAAGCAGTTCTTTTGGAATTTGCTTTAATAAAACTGGCTTTTGACGAGTTAACAAAACAAGGATTTATTCCACTTGTGACGCCAGTGATGATAAAACCGGAGATGATGCGGGGGATGGGGTATGTAGAGAGAGGAGAAGATGAGATTTATTATTTAGAGAGGGATAATTTATATTTAGCAGGGACAACGGAACAAGTTATAGGAGCTATGCATGCAGATGAAGTTTTTGAAGAGAAACAGCTTCCGTTAAGATATGTCGGTTTTTCTACTTGGTTTAGAAGAGAAGCAGGGTCTTATGGACGAGAAAGTTGGGGTATTTTTAGGGTCCATCAGTTTGACGGAGTCGAGATGTTTAGTTTTTCGCATCCAGAGAAGTCTATACAGGAGCATCAGTTTTTATTGTCTTTGGAAGAAAAACTAATGAAGCTTTTAAAAATACCTTACAGAGTTCTTGATATATGTACTGGTGACCTAGGCGATCCGGCAGCAGCAAAATATGATATTGAAGCATGGATGCCCTCACAAGGTCGCTGGAGAGAGACTCATTCAACTTCTAATTGTACCGACTTTCAGTCGCGTCGTTTAAACATTCGCTATAAAGACAAGCAGAGCAAAAAACTGAAATTTGTTCATACCCTTAACGGGACGGCTTTTGCTATAGGAAGAATGCTGATTGCTATTATTGAGAATTATCAGCAAAAGGATGGAAGTATTAAAGTACCATCAGTTCTTAAAAAATATTTAAAATTTAGTGTAATTAAAAAAAAGAAGCGCTGATTGTGTATTTCAGCGCATAAAATATTTATTATACAGTTTTTTGTATTTCGGTAAGAAGATTTTATAGATTGCCGGACCTAGAATAAAGCCAAAAAACCACGGCATATTCAATAGGATTATGTTTTGGAAAGGAACTTTTCCAAAAAACAGATTCATTACGATTGTGCCATAAATTATTGATCCTATCGAAAAAAATAAACCAATTAGGAGAATAACACGGGTTAATTTGGCAAAATCCCGTGCGCATTCTTCAATGAATTCTTGGTCTAGTCCCGGTCTTAACAAATCTATAAAAACTTCAATCTTTTCTTCCAAGTATTTTTTTCTTTTCAAGTTATCCCTCCGTTTTAAACTATAACATAATTATGCGAAATTGTCAATCTATTATTATTCTTCATGGATGGGGAAGTTCAAAGGAGAAGTGGAAAAAGGTTAAGGAAAATTTAGAAAGAGAAGGTATAGAGGTAATTATTCCTGATATTCCAGGTTTTTTAAAAGAAACCGAACTACAAAAACCTTGGGCTCTCCAAGACTATCTTAAATGGTTTTGTGAATTTTCCAAAGACAAGGAGAAGTTTTTTTTATTAGGTCATTCTTTCGGAGGGAGGATTTCTATAAAATTTGCTCAGAAATTTCCAGAAAAACTGCAAGGACTGATATTAGTATCTGCCGCGGGTATAAAAAAGAAAAAAAGAATTATTTCTTATTTTACCCCTTTTTTGAAAAAATTTTCTTTTTTACCAGGATATAACTTACTACGTAAATTATTTTATAAATTTATTATAAGGAGAAGCGATTATTTCCAAGCCAGTAATGTGATGAAAGAAACTCTAAAACAAGTGATCCAAGAAGATCTTACTGCTGATCTTTCACAAATCAAGACCAAAACTTTGATTATATGGGGAGAGAAAGACAAGATTACTCCTATCAAAGATGCTTTTTTAATGAAAGAAAAAATACAGGGTTCTAAATTGGAAATTCTAAAAAAAACAACCCACACTCCTTATTTAGAATGCCCTGATGTTTTATCGCAAAAGATTGTAAATTTTATTAAAGAAATATGCGAATCATAGCCGTTATTCTATGGTCAATAGTTTTTGCAAAAGAATTACTCTTGTGGATTTGGCTTTGGCAATTGAAAGAATATCATATAGGGAGATTTAAGGCGCATTTTCAAACAGAGAAAGGAAAAAAGCTGATAAAGCAAAACTTAATTTTAGTTAAACTTTTCCTTTTGGTAGGCTTGGTTTTCTATCCGGAAATATTTCTTTATTTTTTTATACTCCTTTTTGCAATAGAAACTTTTTTTGTATTGGTTAGATTTTTGCAGAAAAAATTAAGAGTTCCTGTAATAACCAAAAAAACTATTATTCTGTTGTCTGGAGGTTTTCTTTTTGAGTTGTTTTTTGTCTATTCCATCTTAAATGCCTGGACGGCTCAGAAATTCTTTTATGTTTATTTAGTAATATTGGATTTAACAGCTCCATTGTTTATATCAGGATTGGTGATGGGATTTGAACCGTTTGCTGTTTCTTGGAGAAAAAATCTGATAAAAAAAGCCACAGAAAAGAGAAAAAAATTCACCAATCTTATAGTTATAGGTATTACTGGCAGTTATGGGAAAACCTCAACTAAAGAATTTCTTGCTGATATTCTCTCAGAAAAATTTAATGTTTTGAAAACAAAAAAACACCAAAATTCTGAGGTAGGCGTTTCGCAATGTATTATTAACGATTTAGACAAAGAACACCAAGTTTTTATTTGTGAAATGGGGGCTTATAATAAAGGAGGAATAAAGCTTCTTGCTGATATCGCAAAGCCAAAAATTGGGATTTTAACAGGTATAAATCAGCAGCACTTAGCCACTTTTGGTTCGCTTGAGAATATAATAAAAACAAAATATGAATTAATTGAAGGTCTCCCTTCAAATGGGTTGGCAGTTTTTAATGGAAGCAATAAATATTGCAGAGAGCTTTTCGATAAAACAAAGATTGCCAAAAAGATGACCCAAAAAGATATCTGGGCAGATGATGTTGAAGTAAGAAAAGATTTTATTTCTTTTAGAGTTGGAACAAAAAACTCTCAAGCAAGGCTCAAAATTAACTTATTAGGAAAACACTGGATAGATAATATTTTAATGGCTGTTTTAGTTGCTCAGGAATTGGGGATGAGCATGGAGGAAATTTTGCATGCCTCAAGAAAAATTAGACCGCTGGATAAAGGAATGAAGTTGATCAGAGCAGAAAAAGGCTTTAATATTATTGATGCTACTTATTCTGCAAATCCTGATGGTGTAGTTGCTCACCTTGATTATCTAAAGGTGTGGAAAGGCAAGAAAGCAATTGTTATGCCTTGTTTAATAGAATTGGGTTCCGAAGCTTCGGCAATTCACAAAAAAATAGGAAAAGAAATTGCTAAAGTATGCGACCTTGCAATAATTACTACTAAAGAGTATTTTGATTCAATTAAGAAAGAAGCCGTGGCAAACGGCATGGACGATAAAAACGTTTTACTTATGGAAAATCCTCGTGATATTTTTGAAAAAATTAGCGATTTTAACAAAGAAGAAGATGTGATTTTGCTTGAGAGTAGAATTCCAAAAGGACTATATAAGTCTTTTGGATTAGCGTAAAAAAAAGAGAGGCCTTTTTGACCTCATATTATATATAGATTAATGGTTTGGTTCTTGGTTTTCTTCTTTCTCTAAATATAGAAAGACAAAAGAAAGGATGAAAAATCCGATACTTATTGGAATCACCCAGTCGTAGGTAAGGCCCATATTCAAAAAACACACAGCTGTTACAACACTAGTGATTGTTCCTCCGA
>CAYMMJ010000020.1:0-3069 GCA_964391535.1 uncultured Candidatus Saccharibacteria bacterium | reverse complement strand
CAATAGATGCCCGATTTCAATATCTCTTTCACCAAATACCGAAAAAGATGATGTTTTATTAGCTTTAAAAGTGATTTTTAGACCAAGAAAGTGGAAGCAAGGAGAGGAGATATCTTCTTTGGAAAATAAATTTAAGAGATACTTGGGAGCAAAAGCAGCAGTCTCTTTTAATAGCGGAAGAGCGGCATTTTTGGCTATTTTGCAATCTCTGGATTTAGAAGAGGAAGACGAAATTTTACTGCAAGCATTTACTTGTAATGCTGCCGTGAATCCAATTTTACACTTAAAATTAAAACCTGTTTTTGTAGATTGCGATAAAACCTTTAATTTAGATCCAAAAGATTTAAAGAACAAAATTACAGAAAAGAGCAGGGTAGTTATTGTTCAGCATACTTTTGGTCAGCCTGCTCGGATGGATGAGATTCTGAAAATATGCGACAATAATAATTTAATTTTAATTGAGGATTGCGCTCATTCTCTTGGGGCAGAGTATAAGGGAAAAAAAGTAGGAACTTTTGGAAAAGCCGCTTTCTTTAGTTTTGGCAGAGATAAAGTTATTTCTTCTGTATATGGAGGAATAGCGGCTACAAACGACAAAGAATTAGGGCAGAAAATTAGGTCTTTTCAAGAAAAATATAGTTTCCCTTCCTTTATTTGGATTCTGCAACAACTTCTTCATCCTATATTGATGAATTATATTATTTTACCTGCTTATTATTTTCCTTCTTTTGGAAAGCTTATCTTAAACTTTTTTCAGATATTTAAAATCTTGTCAAAGGCCGTTGATAAAAAAGAAAAAAAAGGAGAACTTCCTTCTTTATTTCCTCAAAAGCTTCCCAACGCTTTGGCTATTTTAGCTTTAAATCAATTGAGGAAACTGGAAAAACTCAACAGATATAGAGAAAAAATTGCTAAAATATATATTGAAAATTTAGAAGGAAGGTTTGAGTTTCAAGAGGAACTCATTGATACAAAAAGAATTTATATGAGGTTTCCTGTTTTGATTGGCAAAAGCAAAGATACAGATAAGATTCTTATGGATTTGAGAAAAGAGAAAATTCTTTTAAACGATGGTTGGCGAAAAACCCCTATTGTACCACCAGATACAGACCAGCAGAAAATGAGATATGTTTTCGGCAGTTGCCCTAGAGCCGAAGAGATAACAAAAAGGATTATAAACCTGCCAACACATATAAATATTTCTGAGAAAGAGGCAAGAATTGTTATTAAGTCGTTATTGAAATATGCTTCTTAAAGAAATAACGAACGAACATATCTGGGAGGATTTTTTTACTGCAGCAAAAGAAAAGAGTTTTTTGCAATCTTGGAATTGGGGAGAGTTTCAAAAGGCGATGGGCAATAAAATATGGCGTTTTGGTTTATATAAAGATAATGATTTAGTTGCAGAATCTTTAGTGGTAAGAATTAAGGCAAAACGAGGCACTTTTTTATTTGTGCCTCACGGACCAGTTGTTTTGAATAAAAAAAATCTTGAATCTGTATTATCCTCTTTGGTGAGGGAGTTAAAGAAACTTGCCAGGAATCAAAAATGCAGTTTTGTAAGAATAAGTCCTATATGTGAAAAGAACGATGAAAACATAAAAATCTTTGAGAAGATTGGATTTAGAGAAGCGCCTATCCATATGCATCCAGAGTTGACTTGGGAATTAAATATCTTGCCTTCGGAAAAAGAGATTCTCATGCAGATGAGAAAAACTACCAGATATTTAATTAAGCAAGGATTGAAGAATGAAGATATTCAGATATATCAGAGTCAGAAATTAGAAGATATAGATGTTTTTAACAGGATTCATCAGGAGGTAGTGAAACGTCAGAGATTTGTTCCTTTTTCTTTGAATTATCTCAAGAAAGAGTTTTTATGCTTTAGTCCTGATAATCAGATCTCTATTTTTTTTGGAAAATATAAAGGAGAAATTCTTGCTTCAGCAATAATAGTTTATTGGCAGGGAATTGGATTTTATCACCACGGCGCTACTTCTTTAAAATATCCAAAGATTCCTGTTTCTTATCTTTTGCAATGGGAAGCAATTAAAGAAGCAAAAAAAAGAGGATGCAGATTATATAATTTTTGGGGAATTGCGCCTGAGGGTTCTTCTAAAGAACATCCGTGGTGGGGGTTGAGTTTGTTTAAAAAAGGATTTGGGGGGTATAAAAAAGAATATGTAAAAACCCAAGATTTAGTTTTGAATCCAAGATACTGGCTTAACTGGGGTATAGAAAAGATAAGAAAAAAGAAAAGAGGTTTTTAGTTTTTTATATGAAAAGGAGTCGTTATTTTAAAAAATACTTAAGAAAAAACAGAAAGGTATATATTCTAAGAAATCATTTCTTTTGGGCTTTTGTGCTTTTTTTAATAGCATCTCTGATAATTTTTTACTTAGTTTGTTTTTATTGTGTTTTCCAAATTAAAGAAATCCAAGTTAAGGGAAACCAAAAAGTAAAGACAGAAAATATTGAAAATTTAGTAGAGATTTATCTCCCCAAAAAAATTATATTCTGGAATTCAAGAAGTATTTTTTTGGTAGATTTAGAAAGGATAGATAAAGAGATACTTAGTTATTTTCCTCAAATCGGAGAAGTTTCGAGTCAGAGAAGGTTTCCGGATGAGTTAATAATCTCTGTTAAAGAAAGAACACCTATAGGGATTATTAAAAAAGATGATGATTATTTTTTCGTAGATAAGGAGGGAGTGATATTTGAAAAAGTAGATGATCAAAAGGATCAATGGCCCGAAATTATTCCTCCAGAAGCAGACAAAAATTTAAAGATAGGAGAGACAATAATTGAAAAGAACCTAATCTCGCGTGTTGCAGAAATAGAAAAAGAATTGAGAAAAAAAGAGATTTCGCTCTGCTCCATTAAAATTGTCAGCAGCCAAAGAGCAAATGTGCTCACTCAGGAAGGTTGGGAAATTTATTTTAATTTAGATGATGATATTTCAAAACAGGTTTTTAATCTTGATTTAGTCCTAAAAGAAAAGATTCCTCCTCAAAAAAGGAAGAATCTAGAATATATTGATTTAAGATTCGGGAACCAAATCTTCTATAA
>CAYMMJ010000019.1:0-10806 GCA_964391535.1 uncultured Candidatus Saccharibacteria bacterium | reverse complement strand
CAATTACAGAAATCGTAAATCTTTACTATATTCTTTTTTCTGCTGTATTTTTATTTTCCTTTACTCTGTTTATTATTCTTGCCGGAAGAAAAATTTCAAAAATAGAAATGAGATCGGTTGAATTAGTTTCTGTTTTAGGACTTTCTATCTTTTTCTTATTTATTGGAATTGGTAAAACAGCTGAGATGTCAGCTATAGGAGCGCTTTTAGCAGGTATTTTTATAAAGAGCATTCTTTCCCAAGAAAAAATTAAAAGGATAGAAGAATTAGAACTAAAAACCTTATCTTATGGATTTTTTGGTCCTTTATTCTTTTTCTGGATAGGGATGGATGTGGATTTAGGATATCTTTCCAAGAATCTTTTTATAATTTTACTGGTAGTGCTAGTAACGTATTCCTCCAAAATTATAGGAAGCTTTATTGTAGCAAGAAAAAAGTTGGGGACAAAAGAGTCTCTATTCTTGGGAACAAGTCTCTGTGTAAGATTTTCTACTTCGTTGGTTATTATTAAGGTCTTTTTTGAAAAAAATCTGATTCCTTTAAACCTCTATTCTGTTTTAATTGCCACTACTATAATTTCTATATTTATTCCTTTCTTGCTTCCATTTTTAATTCGGAGATGGAATATTAGTAATGTGTGTAAGTCCAATCTAATAGAGTAGATTATTTATTAGTAGAATAGTAAAATAAATTTATGAAAGATATAAAGAAGTTTTTCTTAGCCTTATCAACACTTTCGGGAACTATTATTGGGGTAGGTCTTTTTTCTTTACCCTATATTACTACTCAGGTAGGAATTTTTATAATACTTGGCTATTTTTTGGCCTTGGGGCTTTTGGCTATCCTTGTTCATTTACTTTTTGCGGAAGTTGCTATAAAAACTCCAGACTTTTTAAGAATGCCTGGTTTTGCTAAATACCATTTGGGAAAATGGGGGGAGAGAGTAGCGTTTCTGGAAGTTACTTTGGGATTGTTCGGAGCAAATTTGGCATATCTTATTATTGGCGGAAAGTTTTTATCGGGATTAATGACACCTGTTCTTGGAGGGAACCTATTTTTATATACTATTATTTATTTTGTTTTCGGCGCTCTTATTATTTATTCTGATATAAAGATAATATCAAGGGTAGAATTTTTGGGGCTGATTCTTTTCTTTTTGGTTTTGTTTGTTATATTCTTTAAAGGTTTTTCTCATTTTCAACTAAGTAATTTATTTGTTTCTAGTTTAAAAAAGGATTTATTTTTGCCATATGGACCCATTCTTTTTTCTTTGTGGGGAACGGCTTTGATTCCCGAAATAGAAGAGATGTTGGGAAGCAAAAAGCATCTTTTAAAAAAAATAGTACCCATTGCTATAATTATTCCTATAATTGCCTACCTTCTGTTTATTGTTGTAGTGGTAGGTATTACTGGTCAAGCGACCTCTGAAGAATCTATTGTTGGCCTTAAGAATTTTTTGGGTGATGGAATAATTGGCTTTGCTCTTTTGTTTGGATTGTTGACCACTTTTACTTCTTTTATCGTATTAGGTCTTACTCTTAAGAAAATTTTTTGGTATGACTTTGGCATGAAAAAGGAAATTGCTTGGCTGATAACATGTTTAGTGCCATTAATCTTTTTTATTGGAGGGGTTAATAATTTTATAGAAGTAATAGGTTTTGTAGGAGGAGTTACTATTGGAATCGATGGAATACTGGTAATATTAATGTATCGCAAGGTAAATCCAAAAAACAACAAGATTGTTCTTATTTTGCCATTAATCCTTATATTTATTCTGGGGATTATTTATCAGATAATTTATACTTTGAAATAATCTTATGATTTTATTATTTCTTGTAATATTCGCTGTTTCTTGCGTTGTTTTGATTCGTTCAGGTACCTGGGTTGTTGGTGCATTGACAAGAATATCAAAGTTTTTGGGTTGGAAGGAATTTGTAGTTGCCTCAATCTTAATGGCTTTTGCAAGCTCTTTGCCTGAAATTTTTGTTGGAATAAGCTCTGCTCTTTCTCAAAAACCAGAGCTTTCTTTTGGAAATGTTATTGGTTCCAATATTATTGCTTTGACTTTGGTGGTGGGCATAGGTGCTATTTTAGGAAAAGGATTAAAGTTTGAGAGAAAGACCCTTCGGTTATCATCTGTTTATGCAGTAGCGATATCTCTCCTTCCTTTTCTTTTGATACTAGATGGAAATATTTCTAGAATTGACGGTATAATCCTTCTTGCGTCTTTGGTAATTTATTTTAGAGAGCTTTTAAAAAGAGAAGAAAAGTTTACAAAAGTATTTGCTAATCACTTCAAGAGAGGGTGGAATGATTTTAAACTATTTTTGAAAGATCTTTTAGTGTTTTTTGGAGGAGTTTTTTTGCTCTTGGTAAGTTCGGAAGGAGTAGTTTGGTCAGCATCTCAACTTTCTTTGGGTCTTAACCTTCCTTTAATAATCATTGGTATTTTTTTAGTAGCCCTTGGAACATCCATTCCGGAAGTGGTTTTTGGAATAAGGTCTGTTATGATGAATCACAAGGAAATGATTGTTGGCGACGCTATAGGTTCTGTTGTGGTAAATTCCGCTTTAGCCCTTGGATTAGTGGGCTTAATTGCTCCATTTAAAATTACAGACTTTTCTTTTTATTTTGTTGGAATTATTTTTACACTGATAACCACTTTGTCATTTTTGGCTTTTTCTTGGACAGAACACAAGATTACTCCAAAGGAAGCATTGATTCTTATCGAGATTTATGTTTTGTTTATATTAGTTGAAATTATTGCCAAGTAGTGCTATTATACTATGTGTTATGGATAGTGTGTATCTTATTATTATTGTTCTTTTGATTTTATCTTTTGTAGGTGTAATATTTTTTTTGTTATTGAAAAAATCTAAAATAGACCAAGTGCAATCTGAAGCAATAAAAGATTTGGAAAGGAGGATAACCGACCTGATGATTTCTCAACTTAAAGAAATGAGGGAAAGTCAAGACGGAGTCTCACGGCAGATGAACGAGCAGATTCATTCTTTCACTCAAGAAGCAACTCGGATTAGAGAAGAGATGAAGCAGGTTCAAGCCTCAATTAAAGACGTGTCCTCGTTTCAGGAAATATTTAAATCTCCGAAACTAAGAGGGCAGTGGGGAGAGGCGTCGCTTGAGCATATCCTTTCTCAGCATTTTCCAGAAGAACTTTATAAACTTCAATATTTATTTCCTTCAGGAGAACAGGTAGATGCAGTGCTGAAACTACCTAATGGAAAGGTTCTACCTATTGATGCTAAATTTCCTTCAGAGAATTTCGGGAAAATGATAGAAAGCCAGGGAAATGAGCAAGATTTTTTTCAAAAAAAGTTTATTGAGGATGTGAAAGCAAGAATAAATGAGATTACTTCCAAATATATCTTACCATCTGAAGGAACAGTAGATTTTGCCTTGATGTATATTCCGGCAGAAGCTGTTTATTATGAAATAATTAATAATGTTTCGAGAAAATTTGATTTAGCAAATTACGCATGGTCAAAAAGGGTTATCCTTACCTCTCCAAACACTATTTATTTAACACTAAGAACAATTGAGCATTGGTTTAGAGATACACAAATTTCGCGCCGGACCCAGGAAATTTTGAAATCACTAGAGCGAATTAGCAGAGATGCTCAAAAATTGATGGAAGATTTTCGCAAATTAGGGAGCCATTTACGGAATGCTACTTCTGCTTATGATAATTCAGAAAAACGTCTTAATATGTTTTCCGATAAAGTAGAAAAATTATTAGAAACAAAAGAATTTAAGAAACTTAAAGAAAAATAAATAATATGTTGGCAGTTATAAAAACCGGAGGAAAGCAATATTTAGTTTCTCCTTCGCAAAAAATAAAAATTGAAAAATTAAATAAAAAAGAGGGAAGTGAAGTTATTTTTAAAGAGGTTCTGCTAGTTCAGAAAGGAAATAAAATTGAAGTAGGGACTCCTTTAGTAAAAGGAGCTAAAGTTGTTGGAAAAGTTATAAAGCACGGGAAAGCCAAGAAAGTGATGGTTTTGAAATATAAACCAAAAACGCGCTACAAAAAGAAAAAAGGACATCGTCAGTTGTTAACAGAGGTAGAAATCACAAAGATAGAACTTTAAGGGCTTGACAAAATTTTTTAATTTGTTATAATTATAGCAGAGGTGAGGACGAAAATGATAGTAGAATGTATGGGAATTGTCTTCGACTTAGAGACAACCCCTGCGCAAGAACTTAGAAAATTTGCTTTGGATATGTAAATTAGGAAAAGAGGAGCAGAGAAAACCATCTCTCCGTCTTAAATAGTTCTTAATGGCTTATTATTGAGCTCGATATAGAGAGCGCCATTAAGGAGGGGTTTTCTGCAAATCCTCTTTTCCTAACCTTTGTTCTTTTTTTTGAAAATTAAAATAGCAACCACATACAGGTTGCTTTTCGGCTTTCTAGGAGAGAATTTTTTATTTTCTTCTCTGGAGTGCCTCGCTTAAGGTTTCTTCATCAGCGTATTCTAATTCACCTCCCGTGGGTAGTCCTCTTCCGAGTTTAGTAATTTTTTTGTTGAAAGGTTTTAATTCTTTTTCTAAATAACGAGCCGTGGCTTCTCCTTCTGGTGTGGGGTTGGTAGCAATGATGATTTCTTCAAAAGAAGCGTTAAACAAGTGAAAAACGGCCGGGTCTTTTATTCGCTCGATTAATTCAGAAATTCTTATTTTTTTTGACTCTTTTTTTAAAAGGGGAATTGTGCCTCCTAAAATAAAGTATAGGCCATTATATTTTTTAGTTTTCTCAATTGCCTCTAAGTCCATTTCCTTTTCAACAATACACAACTTAGTTCTGTCTCTTGCAGGGTTATAGCATATTTCACAAAGATTGCCCTCACCAGTATATGGTTTAAAACAAAAAGAGCAAAGCTTTACCTCTTGGGAAAGATTTGAGATTGAATTAACGAGTTCTTCAATTTCTTCTTTTGGGGCACGAAGCAAATAAAAAACAAATCTTGCGGCGGTACGTGGACCAACAGTAGGAAATTTCGAGAATTGCTCAATTAATTTTTGAATAGGAGAAGGATACATTATTTAGTATTTTTCAAGATTTCTAAAACTTGCCAAACTTTCGTTGAAATAAAGTTTTACTTTACCGGGAGGGCCATTACGGTGTTTTGCTACTATAATCTCAGCGATATTTTTTTCTGCGGTATCAGGTTGGTATCTGTCTGGTCTATGAATAAATAATACCACATCGGCATCTTGCTCTAGTGCTCCTGATTCTCTTAAGTCTGCTAATCTAGGAATTTGAGGAGTTCGTTGTTCAACTGCTCGAGATAACTGAGATAGAGCCATTACCGGAACTCTGAGTTCTTTTGCTAATAATTTTAGTTCTCGTGATATTTCTGTAACTTGTCTGACAAAAGAATCCGAGTGGGTCCGCGGTTCTATTAACTGCAAATAATCAATAATAATTAATCCCAATCCTCTTTCTGCTTGTAGTCTCCGTGCCATTGCTCTTATTTGTAAAACATTGGTTGAAGCGGCGTCATCGATATAGATAGGTGCTTCGCTTAGTATTCCTAATGCGTGCTGAATGCGAGCAAAGTCATTATTTTCTCCCGAATCAGAAAGATGACCTGTTCTTATTTTCCATAAGTCCACATTGGATTGACTAGCAATTAATCTATCTGCTAACTGGTCGATAGACATCTCTAGACTAAAAATTCCTACAGGTACTTTTTCATGAATAGCAATATGTCTAGCAAAATCCAGCGCTAATGATGTTTTTCCTAATGTGGGACGTGAAGCCAGGATTATAAAATCAGATTTTTGAAGTCCTGATAATAAATTGTCTAAATCAATAAAACCTGTAGAAAGACCGCGCACGCTGCCTTTATGCTTTGATAAATTATCAATTCTCTCAAAAGCGTTTTCTAGCGCGTCTTTTATAGAAGAAAAAGACTGAGTTAAACTTTGCTGTGATATGCTAAAAATTCTTTTTTCTGCTTTATCTAAGAGAACGTCTACATCTTCTGTCTCGTTATATCCTAATTTTTCTATATCGTATGAAGCAGCAATTAAATCTCTTAGAATTCTTTTTTTCTGGACAATTTTAGCATAACCCAAGACATGGGAAGCGGTAGGGACGGAATTTACACACTCAGATAAATAACTTGAACCTCCTATTGCTTCCAATTGCTTTTTTTCTCTTAATCTTGCGGATAGAGACAGGAGGTCAATCGGCTGTCGCTTTTCAAATAATTCCACCGCCGCCTCATAAATTTTTTGATGAGTTTCTTTATAAAAATCCTCTGGTTTTAAAATATCTATTACCTTTATGATAGCTTCTTTGTCTAGCATCAAACATCCAATCAGACATTTTTCTGCTTCTGTATCTTGAGGAGTTACTCTGTTTAATAAATTATCTTTTTGAGAATTGTTTGGCATTTTTCTTTTCTTGAAACTAACAGAAAATCAAAAGAAATTCAAGTTATCTTTTTTAGTCGCGGTCCCTTTTCTGTATCTTCCACTGTATAACCGAGTTTCTTTATTTGCTTCCTTATTTTATCTGCTTCTTGCCACTTTTTTTCTTTTCTGAGTTGTTCTCTTGTTTCTACCAAAACCTTTAATTTTATATTCTCGCTTAGTTTGATTCTGTAGTGGGCTTTTGTAAAACCAATTCCTAGAATTTTATCAAACCATTCAAAAAGGTTTAGAATCTTTTTGGCATCTTCTTTATCTAATTTATTTTTGCTAATTAAGTTATTAATCTTATTTACGAATTCAAAAATTACAGCAAGTGCCTCTGGTGTGTTAAAATCATTATCCATTTTTTTCTCGAAATCTCTTTTTGTTTTCTGAATTAAATTCTTTGGTGCTCCAGCCACCTTTTTCCTGGGAGAGTTAATATCCTTTAACTTTCCAATTAGTTCGGCAATTCTTCGGAGTTCCTTTTTTGCTTGCTTGATATCTTTTTTTGAGTAATTAATAGGGGAGCGGTAATGGTTTTTTAAAATAAGCATTCTTAGTATTTGAGGAGAATTGTCTTTGAGGAATTCTCTAATAGTAATGAAATTCCCCAAGGATTTTGACATTTTCTTTCCTTCGACTGTGAGAAAACCAGTGTGAAGCCAGTATCTTGCCATCGGTTTTTTACCTGAAATTGCTTCCATTTGAGCAATTTCTGCTTCGTGGTGAGGAAAGATCAAGTCTCTTGCTCCGCCGTGAATATCGTATTGAAATCCAAAATGTTTTTGAGTAATAGCTGTGTCTTCGATGTGCCATCCCGGTCTACCCCAGCCCCATGGACTCTTCCATTTCGGTTCTCCGGGTTTGGATAATTTCCATAAACAGAAATCTCCTTTATTTCTTTTTTCTTTAGACTCATCAATTCTTGACACAGCATCTTCTGCTTGAAGAAATGTTCTTCTTGAAAGTTTTCCGTAATCTTTGAATTTGCTGATATCGTAATAAATACCATCTTTAATTTGGTAAGCAAACCCTTTTTTAATTAATTGTTTGACTTGGTTTATTATTTCGGGAATATAGTCAGTGGCGCGGGCATACTTGGTTATACTGTCGATTCCGAGAGATTTCATATCTTTGTAGTACTCCTTTTCAAACCTTTTGGCTAACTGTTTTGGTGATATCTTTTTTTCTTTGGCTCTTTTTATGATTTTGTCATCTATGTTTGTTATATTCTGAAGATAGAAAACTTTATATCCTTTCTCTTTTAGATATTTTGCAATCATATCGAAAACAATGTAAGTTCTTGCGTGTCCTATATGAGGGTAATCATAAACAGTGGGTCCGCAAACAAAAAGACTTACTCTTGCATCTTTTTTCGGACGGAATATTTCTTTTTTTTTCGAAAGGGTGTTGTATACTTTAAGCATCGTTTTCATTTTATCACATCTTGTTGTTTTTTTCACACAATTTTTTTGCTATAATAAAAGTATATGAAAAAAGTCGATATTGCTTTATCAGCTATTATAGGAGAAGCGGTCGCAGTCTATTTTCTCTGGGCTTTTAAAGAACTGGGTTCTTTCGTAGCAAAATTTGGAATAAGCCAGCAGAGTATTTATTGGATTTTGCCGATATCTTTTCCGATCCTAGCGGTGGCAGGTATCTGGATATCTTATATTATTGGCAAAAGGATTAAAATTGTTTTCCAGATTGCCAAGTATTTTCTCACAGGTGCTTTTGTTACTTTAGTGGATGCAGGAGTGGCAAATTTCTTGATGGCAATTACAGGGATATATGCTGGGATTTTCTATTCTTTGTTCAAAGGAATATCTGCTACTATAGCATTTTTGACCAAGTTTTTCGGAGCGAAAGCGTGGGTTTTTGAAAAGTCCGGCAAAGAACAAAAAAAGGAGGAGAAAGTTATAGAATTTGGTAGTTTCATTATAGTGAGTGTGATTGGAATTGGAATAAATGTAGTTGCTGCTTCTTTTATTGTAAATGTGGTACCTCCTCAGTTAGGATTCTCGAGCGAGAGTTGGGCTAATGTAGGAGTGATTGGTGCAGCATTTATAAGTTATCTCTGGAACTTCTTTGGTTATAAGTTTTTCGTGTTTAAGAAGTAAAGGAGTAAAAAGACTCTGTTATAAAACCTAAAACCTCGCTTTTTGAGGCGAGTTTTTATCTTTTTTATATATTGTGATAGGTTTGAAAATTCAAAAAATTATGATAAACTACTAAAAGTATGGAAGAGAAAAACCTTGTCTTATACAGAAAATATCGCCCTCGTACTTTTTCAGAGATTGTTGGTCAGGAGCATGTTGTTAAAACTCTTACCAATGCCATTTTAGAAGGAATGGTTTCTCACGCATATCTATTTGCAGGCCCTCGTGGAACAGGGAAAACCACAATTGCTCGTCTCTTGGCAAAATCTCTTAACTGTCTAAACCGCAAAGAAAAGGAATTTGAACCTTGCAATAAATGCTCTTCTTGTTTAGAAATAGAACATGGGAGAGCGATAGACCTTGTTGAGATAGATGCTGCTTCTCATAGGGGAATTGATGAAATTAGAGAATTAAGAGATGGTATTCGATTTTCTCCCACAAAATCGAAGTATAAAGTTTTCATCATAGATGAATGTCATCAGTTGTCGAAAGATGCAGCAAATGCTTTACTCAAAACGTTAGAAGAACCTCCTTCACACGCTGTATTTATTTTAGCCACTACTGAAATTCATAAAATGATTCCCACTATTGTATCTCGATGTCAAAGGTTTGATTTTAGGAAACTTACTGCTCAAGAAATTGTAAAAAAACTAAAAAGCATAATCCAGAAAGAAAAAATAAAAATTGACGACCCAACGCTTTATTTGATAGCCTTAAATTCCGAAGGTTCAATCCGCGACGCCGAAGGTTTTCTTGATCAAGCATTGACTTTTGCTGGAGAAAACAAAGAAATCAAAAAAGAAGATGTTATGAATCTTTTGGGAATTGTTGAAATGAATGTAGTAGGGGAGTTTGTTGATTTTCTCGTTCAGAAAGATAGTAAAAGAGCGATTGACTTTCTGAACGAAGTATTAGAAAAAGGTTACGATCCTTATGAATTTTCCAAGGCTCTTATAAATTACTTAAGACAACTTCTGCTCTTGAAAATATCTCCCAATTCTAAAGATCCATTAGTAGCTGGTTTAACTAAGGAAGAAAAAGACAGATTTAGAAAACAATTAGAGTTATTTCAAGAATCGGCTCTTTATGATACCTTGAACATTTTTTTAGAGGCCCAAGCACGAATGAAATACTCGCCAATTCCTCAACTACCGCTGGAATTAGCCGTAGTTGAATCAATTGATCTGAAGAAGTAAATTATAGATTGATTCTTTGAACCACGATGTTATAATAAATTAATATATAATCGTGGTTCATGATCCAAAAGATTCAAGAAAGAGAAAGAGCAATAATTCTTAGAAAGAAAGGATATTCTTATTCTGAGATTTTAAAGAGGATTCCTGTGGCTAAATCTACCTTATCACTTTGGTTAAGAAGCGTTGGGTTATCTAAGAAGCAGAAACAAAGATTGACAGAGAAAAAACTTGCTGCTGCTTTAAGAGGAGCGAAAGTCAAAAGAAATTACAGGTTAACTATTACAAAAGAAATTATAGAAAGGGCAAAGAATGAAATAGGACGATTATCTGGTCGGGAATTATGGCTTATCGGTATTGCTTTATATTGGGCAGAGGGAGCGAAACAAAAAGAAAACAATATCTCACAGGGAGTAAAATTTAACAATTCAGATCCAGCAATGATAAAAGTTTTTGTTAGGTGGTTACGAAATGCTTGTAAAATTGTCGATTCGGATATTAATTTTCGTATTGCTTTGCATGAGAGTGCAAGACATAGACTAAAAGAGATTCAAGAATATTGGGCAAACATAACAGGATTTTCAATAAGTAACTTCCAAAAAATAGACTGGAAGAAGCATCGAATAAATACAAACAGGAAGAATGTTGGAAAGAAATATTTCGGAGTGCTAAGTATCTATGTAAGAAAAAGTACAAATTTAAATAGGAAGATAAAGGGATGGATCGAAGGAATCTATGAATTTATTAAATAGAATTATTGCGGGGTGGTGTAATTGGTAACACACAGGGCTTTGGACCCTGGTATCCAGGTTCGATCCCTGGCCCCGCAGCAAAATAGGCAACCAGAGCTGAAATCTCTTAAGCTTTTACTGTTTTTGCCGAGCCTTATATATAAATCAAAGAAAAGAAATTTAAAAAGATGAAATGATAAAAACTGTGAAGATTGTTTAGTTTATAATTTAGGAGTTTCTGGAAATAATTCCAAAGATTTATTAGAAAGATTTGAATTTG
>CAYMMJ010000018.1:0-11350 GCA_964391535.1 uncultured Candidatus Saccharibacteria bacterium | reverse complement strand
CCTCAGGAATCAACAGAGGAAACAACAGAAACTGAAGAAACTACAGAACAAACTCCAGAAAATACAGAAGCAATACCAGAAGAAAATACCGAAAGTGAAATGTAGAAACCTAAAAACCTCCCTCAAAAGGGAGGTTTTTGAATTTCTGTTGGCATTTTAACTTATTTTTACAAACTTCCTCTTTCCTACTTGAACTATCATCCCTTTTCTTATCTCTATGTTTTTTTGCCAGTCATCTTGAACTCGGCTATTTATTTTTACGCCTTTCTGCATAACCAATCTCTTTGCTTCGGATTTAGATAAAACAAGTCCTATTTTTTTTAACAAATCGCATATATTTAGCTTCTTCTCTGAAAGAGAAACAGTTCTGATTTTAGAAGGAATTTTCTTTTCTTTAAAGATTCTATCAAATTCTTTCTCCGCTTTTGCGGCTTCTTTTCTTCCATGATAAAGTTCTACTATTTCTCTTGCTAATTTTGCCTTTGCGTCACGCGGATTAAGTTTTCCCGAAGCGAGTCCTTTTTTTATTTTACTTATTTCAGATAGAGGCATTCGTGTCGCCATTTCAAAATAGTTGATTATGAGATCATCCTTCATTGACATAATTTTCCCGTATTGCTCTTGAGGAGAATCTAAAATATTAATTACATTTCCCCAACTAGTACTCATTTTTCTTCCATCAAGACCATAAAGAAGTTTAAAGGTCATAATGTCTTGAGGTTTTTGATGATAAATTTCTTGGACTTTCCTTCCTACTATAAAATTAAATAATTGGTCAAAACCTCCAATTTCTATATCTGCTTTTATTGCAACAGAATCATATCCCTGATAAAGAGGGTAGAGAATTTCATGAAGCCCAATTGGTTTTTTGTTTTCAAATCTTTCTCTAAAGTTTCTTCTATTTATCATTTGATACACTGTAAAATGCATAGCCAATTTGGTTAACTCCTCTGCTTTCAATTTACCCAACCATTCGCTATTGTAATGTATTTCTGTCTTTTTTAAATCAAGGATGCGCCCAATTTGAAATAGATACGCTTTAAGATTTTTTTGAATTTCTTTAGAGCCTAAAGGACGCCGCATTGCTGTTTTGTCAGAAGCATCTCCAATTTGGGCCGTAAAATCGCCTATAATAAGTACCACCTGGTGTCCCAATTCTTGGAAATCTCTAAGTTTCCAAAAAGAAATCGCTCTTCCTATATGAATATCGGGACCTGTAGGGTCTATTCCATGTTTCACTCTTAATTTCTTTCCGCTCTTCAATTTTTTAAGCAAACTTTTTTCTTCTATAATCGTTTCTACTCCACGCTCCAGAAGCTCTTTTATTTTTTTTGAATTATTAGTAGTCATTTTTTTATCATACACAAAAATAAATAAATTGCCAATCAATAACAATTTATTTAAAATGAGAGTAAGTTTAGATTTTCATGGTAAAAAGAAAAAGACATCTAAAAATATATCAGAAAAGCAAAACTTTAAGAAAGATATTATTTATCCTAAAGATAATAGGGGGAGGTCTTCTCTTTGTTTTGTTAGCATGCTTAGCTGTTTTTGTTTATTATATAAAAGATTTACCCCACCCAGAAAACTTCCTCGAAAAAAAGACTTTTCAATCTACAAAAATTTATGACAGAACAGGTAAAGTTCTTCTTTATACTATTCATGGAGAAGAGAAAAGAGAAATTGTTCCGCTTGAGAAAATTTCTCCTTATCTCCAAAAGGCTGTAATAGCAGCGGAAGACTCAAATTTTTACCAACATCATGGTGTAGACTTCAAGGGAATCCTTCGTTCTGTCTTAGTTGATTTAAAATTAAAAAAACCTGTCCAAGGAGGTTCAACTATTACTCAACAACTTATTCGTTCTTCTTTTCTTACACGAGAAAAAACCGCTGAACGAAAAATAAGAGAGATTGTATTAAGTTTAGAATTAGAAATGAAATATCCCAAAGAAAAAATCTTGGAATGGTACCTTAATCAGGTGCCTTTTGGCTCCAACGCCTATGGAGCCGAGGCTGCAAGCCAAACATTTTTCCAAAAACCTGCTAAAGATCTTACCTTGGCAGAATCAGCAACTCTTGCCGCTTTAATCAGAGCACCTTCCTACCTTTCTCCTTATGGATCAAATAAAGAGAAGTTATTTGAAAGAAAAAACCACATAATAGATTCAATGGTTTCTCTTGGTTTTGTTTCTCAAGAGGAAGCAGAAAAAGCCAAAAAAGAAAACTTGAAATTTGCAGAGGTTACCGAGCCAATAAAGGCTCCTCATTTTGTTTTGTATGTAAAAAAACAACTATTAGAAAAGTATGGTCAAGATTTTTTAAACGAAAACGGCTTGAAAGTTTATACCACTCTTGATTGGGACCTTCAAAAAAAAGCAGAAAAAATTATAGCTGAAAGAGTAAAAATAAACCAAAATTATAGAGCATACAACGCTGCTTTGGTGGCTATAAATCCAAAAACAGGAGAAATCCTTTCAATGGTGGGATCAGCAGATTGGTTCGGAAAATCATATCCTAAAGGCTGTATATCAGGAAAAACTTGTCTTTTTGATCCCAAATTTAACATTGCAGTAGGAACAGAAAGCAACCTTGGACGTCAACCAGGTTCTGCTTTTAAACCATTTGCTTATGCTGCAGCTTTTGAAAAGGGTTTCACTCCAAAAACAATTCTTTGGGATGTTAAAACCGAATTTAATCCCAACTGTAGCCCTTTAGCTAATCAGGTAAAAGATAAATATGGTTTAAAATGCTATCATCCTCAAAATTACGACGGAAAGTTTCGCGGCCCAATAACCGCAAAAAGCTCTCTCGCTCAATCTATTAATATTACTTCTGTAAAAATGCTTTATCTTGCAGGTATTGATAATACTGTTAATCTAGCCAAAAGATTAGGAATTACTACTCTAAATCAAAATTCATCTCATTACGGTCTTTCCCTTGTATTGGGTGGGGGGGAAGTAAAACTTTTAGACATGGTATCTGCTTATGGAGTCTTTGCTACAAATGGGCTTAGATTAGCGCCAATAAGCATATTAAAAATCGAAGATTCTCAAGGCAATATTATAGAAGAAAATAAAAATACCCCTAAAAGAGTATTAGATGAAGAAGTTTGTAAAAACATAAATGATATTCTCTCCGATAACGACGCAAGAAAACCAATGTTTGGCTCACATTCTCCTTTATATTTTGAAGGAAAACAAGTAGCAGCAAAAACAGGAACTACTCAAAAATATCGAGACGCTTGGACTATTGGCTATACCCCTTCAATTGTAATAGGAGTTTGGGCAGGAAATAATGATAATTCTCCCACAGCAAAAAAACCAGGAGTAGTGCTAGCAGGACCCATCTTTCACAATTTTATGGAAGAAGCACTTAAGAAATTTCCCTCTCAGGGTTTCTCTAAACCAAAGCCTGCCTCTACGTCTAAAGATATCTTGAACGGTAAAGTGAAGGAAAATCATTCTATTCTTTATTATGTAAATAAAAATGACCCTCAAGGTCCTACGCCTCAAGAGCCAGATCAGGATATCCAATTTAGAAATTGGGAAGAAGGAGTTAAAAGGTGGATTCTTTCACATCCAGATTTTAAATTATAAACTAACTACTCTTAATTGGCATCACTACATAAATAAAACTGTCGTCGTCTAAAGGTTTTAAAACCCCTGGTCCTTCGTCGCCATTTAAGCCAAAAACCACTTCTTTTGTTTTTATACTAGAAAGACCTCCTATGAGAAATCTATGATTAAAACAAACTTCTGTTTTTTCTCCTTTTATTCTTGCTTTTAATTTTGATTTAGTTTGTCCTAGGTCCGGACTTTGAGCAAAAACCTCAAGAAATTTTTGATCCGGATATACTTTAATTTTCACCTCATTTACTTTGCCGCTAAATAAACTAGCAGTTTTAATTTGACTTAAAAATTCCTGCCGAGAAAGAACAATCTGAGTTTTAAATTCAGAAGGAATAATTTCTTTATAATTTGGATACTCTCCTTCTATAAGACGAGAAACTAATTGAATATAAGGATGATTAACTTCATTCATTTTTGACTCAAACATCACCTGATTTGGGGAAAAGTAAATTTTAATTTTTCCTGAATTTTCTCCAAAAATATTAATTATTTCTCTGGCTGTTTTTTGAAGAAGAATTATTGATGTTTTAGGAATATTTAAATTTTTTGGTAAGAATATTTTCTTTTCTGCCAACCTAAAACTATCTGTAGCTGCCATTTCTATCACATTTTTAGATAAAGAAAAATAAATTCCAGAAATTTCTGGCCTTGTTTGAGAAGGAGAAGCTGTATCTATAATTTTAGACAATCCTTCAACTAAAGATTTTGAATTTATTTCCAAAAATTTATCGCTTTTTATTTCTGGAATAATTGGAAAATCTTCTGCACTTATTCCTTTTATTTGGCTTTTATGTTTCTTAGTTTCTATATACAAGATATTATTCTTCTTTTCTAAGATTATTTTTTCATCAGGAATCAAATTAACTAAATTTGTTAAAAACTTTGAAGGAACAGTAATTGCTCCTTCTTTTTCTGTTTTAGCTAATATCCAATATTTTACTCCTAATTCTAAATCAGTGGTGGCAAGTTTTAAAAAATTTTTTTCACAAGAAATTAAGACATTATTCAATATAGGTAAAGTAATTGATTTTGAACTTATTTTATTCACCACATTTAGTCCTGTTAAAAAATCTTCTTTTAGAATAGATAATTTCATAATTATTTTATTTTTATTAATTATTTATTTTAGTGATTGGTAAAAAAGTTTTTTATGTGTTTTTTTATGTTTTTATTTATTTTTTGGGGTTTTTTGTGTATGGAAAAAGAGTGTATTGAATTGAGGATAATTAAAGGGGAATTTTTAACTTAGAATTTTTTCCATTATTTATCCACTAATTATTCTCTGTTTAATCAACCGTATTTCTTCAGCAAGACTTTCGTTTTTTTCTATCTCTTTACTTATTTTTTCACAACCATAAATGATTGTGGTATGGTCTTTTCCTCCTAGTTTTCTTCCTATAGCCGGGTAAGAGTGTTTAAGTTCTTCTCTTAAGAGGTACATAACTATTTGACGGGGCTTGACGACTTCTTTCTTTCTTGAAGGGGCAAGAATATCTTTTTCTTTTAAATCATAAAATTCTGCCACAGTTTTTATCAATTGTTTTGCGTTTACAACTTTTCTTGGAGTTCTGATTAAGTTTTTAAAAAGAGATTTAGTAATTTCTAAATCTGGAACTTTATTATTTAATTTTTGATAAGCAATTAGTCTATTTAAAGCCCCTTCTAATTCTCGAATGTTGTTTTTAATATTGTAAGCAATAAAATTAAGTATTTCTTCTGGTAAGTTTACTTTTTTTTGTTTAATTTTTGTTTTTAGTATAGCTAATCGTGTCTCGTAATCAGGTAAGCCAATATCTGCAATCATTCCTCCTTCAAAACGAGATCTTAGTCTTTCCTCGAGTGAAGGAATAGCTTTAGGAAGGCGGTCTGAAGACAAAACAATTTGTTTATCTTTTTCGTATAGAGAATTAAAAAGATGGAAAAACTCTTCTTGAGTCTTTTCTTTTCCGGCTAGAAACTGAATATCGTCAATAATTAACACGTCTATTTTTTGATATTCTAATTTTAAATTTTCTATATTATGATTTCTTATAGCGTTAACAATTCCAGAAATAAACCTTTCGGCGGGGATGTATCTTACCTTCTTACTTGGAAAGTTCTCAATAACTTTATTACCTATTGCTTGGAGAAGATGAGTTTTTCCTAATCCAACTCCTCCATAAATAAACAGGGGATTATAAATTGTTCCTGGGTTTTCAGTAATAGCGGTGGCTGCCGCGTGAGCCATTTCATTAAAAGGACCTACTACAAAATTTTCGAAAGTATAACGCGGGTTAAGATTAGTAAGTCTATTGGTTTTATATTCTTCTAAATCAAGCTGGTCAGGGATTATTTGAGAAGGAGGTTCTGTTTCTTGTTTTTTTGCTTCTCCGTGACTTATGGTATACTTTACTTCTTTTACATCATTATCGAGATCACGAAGAATTTTTAAAATAAATTTATTGTATTTTTGCTCCAACCATTCTTTTGAGAAAGCGTTTGGAACTGAAACAAATATTGCTCCACCTTTTTTGTCAATAATTTCAGTGTTTCTAAACCAAGTAGCAAAATTGGCTTTTGAAATTTTAAACTTAATTTGAGCCAAAACTGCTTGCCATAGTTCTTCTTTAGTCATAACTCGAGAGAGTTAATTACTAAGGTATTATAGTATTATTTAAAAAAGAATGTCAAATACAGCTTATCTACGGGAAAATATAATTATCTTGTTTAAAACTTGGGGAGAAGTTGTGAAAAATTAGTTGGTTTGACTCAAGATTTAAAAAGATTTATACTAACTTTAGTAATATGAGTATTACCTATAAACCAAAGAAAAGAAAAAGAAAGAAAACCCATGGTTTTAGAAAAAGAAAGAAAACCAGTGGAGGAAGAAAAGTGCTTAAAAGAAGAATAGCAAAGAAGCGAAAAAGAGTTACTATTTAAAGGAGAAATGCTTCCTAAAGAAAACAGGTTGAAAAAGAAGAAAGATTTTGAGAAGGTATTTAAAAAAGGAAAAGCTTTTTTTGTAGAGTTTTTAATTCTGAAGATTGTAAAAAATGATTTAAGGAATCCGCGGTTTGGGTTTGTTGTTTCGCAAAAAGTCAATAAGAAAGCCGTAGTAAGGAATAAGGTAAAAAGGAGGCTAAGAGAAATAGTAAGGAAAAAGTTGCCAGAAATAAAGACAAATATAGATGGAGTTTTTATAGCCAAGAAGGGAATAGAAAAAAAAGATTTTATTGCTACCGAAAAGACAGTAGATTTGCTTTTTAGAAAAGCAGGGTTATTTAATGAAAAAAAGCATTCTTAAAATTATTAAGATTTATCAAGAGTTTATTTCTCCTTTATTTGGGAGGCATTGTCGTTTTTATCCTACTTGTTCGGAATATTGTTTTTTAAGTATTGAAAAGTACGGATTAAAGAAGGGGTTATTCTTGGGTATAAAAAGAATATTAAAATGCCATCCCTTCAGTAAAGGAGGAGTAGATCTGCCTTAAAATGGAAATTTTAAAGTTTTTCTTTAATACTACCTTATATAAGCCTATACTTAATAGTTTAGTTTTTTTATACGAGTATCTCCCTGGTCACGATTTTGGTGTGGCCATAATTGTTCTAACTTGTGTTATTAAAGTTTTGCTTTTTCCTCTTTCTCTTAAATCAATAGTCTCCCAGAAAGCCACTCAGGAAATTCAACCAAAAATTAAGGAAATTCAGAACAAATTTAAAAACGACAAAGAAAAACAGGCTAAAGCCATAATGGAACTTTACAAAAAGGAAAAAATAAATCCTTTTTCGGGATGTCTTCCGTTGCTGATTCAGTTGCCGATTTTGATTGCCTTATTCTTGGTTTTAAAAAATATGAGCTTTAATTCAGATAGTATAAATCCAGCGCTTTTTTATAGTTTTATCCCTGCTCCTTCTCATATAAATCCTATGTTTTTGGGCGTAGTTAATCTTACAACGCCTTCTGTGGTATTAGCGGTAATCGCAGGAATAGTTCAGTTTTTTCAGTCAAAGATGATTACTCCTAAAAACATTTCTAAAAAAACAGATGATTTTTCTCAGATAATGCAAAAACAGATGCTTTACCTTTTTCCTATTATGACTATTATAATTTTATGGAAGCTTCCTGCGGCAATAGGTCTTTATTGGATTACTTCTTCTTTGTTTTCAATAGGTCAACAATATTTAGCTTTTAAACCTCGTCAAAATGTTTACCCAACAGGAAATAACTAAAATTAAAAATATCGTTAAAGAATTTTTTGAAAAGATGGGTATTTCTGTAGTAATTGAAGTAAAAGAATCGAAAGACGAAACCTTACCCATTGACATAAAAACAGAGGAGCCACAAATTTTAATTGGAGAAAAGGGGCAAACATTGGTTGAAGTTCAACGACTTTTGAAAGTTATTCTAAAGAGGAAAATCGATAAAAATTTTTATATTGATTTAGATATAAACGGCTACAAAAAGAAAAAAATAGAATATCTTCGTCAACTTGCCCGTTCTGTTGCTGATGATGTTGCTTTGACAAAAAAAGAAAAAGCATTGTCTCCAATGCCTGCTTACGAGAGAAGAATAATCCATTTGGAATTAGCCGAGCGTAAAAATATAACCACAGAGAGTGTCGGCAGGGACCCCGAAAGAAGAGTTATTATTCGTCCTTATCCGTAAGAATATCAGATTTTTCTTCTTTTTCGGGAGGGGTTTGGGCTAAAGTTTCTTTAGCTTTTTTTATTTTGAGAACTTGCTCTGGAGAAGTAGTAATAAACTGGTCTTCAGCGTAAGAAGCCACTATTTTGATTGCCACATGTTTTGGTCCGGCAAAAAACAAACCCTCTCCTACAGCTGATTCAAGCAATAGATATTTTTCTTGCTCGGTTAAGTTAAATGCTTTTTGGACCACATCTATAGTGGCAGGACTTTGTTTCAGTAATAATTGAATAGAAGAATTAGTAATAATTGGCTGACCATAAGTAGACTTCATAAAGTCTCCAACATCTTGTGTTACAGTAGTTACTCCCAGCCAGTATTTCCTTGCTCTTTTAGCCAACCCGTATAAGAAAGAGGCTCCGTCTTCTGTTTGCATTATCCACCATGCTTCGTCTACCACAAGGATTCTTCTTCTAAGTTCAGACCTTACTTTATTCCAGATGTATCGCATTATTACAAACATTGCCATTGGACGTAGCCCTTCTTCCATATCTCGAATCCCAAAAGAGACAAAGTTTTTGTCCATCGAGATATTTGTTGGTTGATTGAAAAACTGAGAATAGGTTCCTTTTGTGAACTTTCTTAACCTTCTTACTAATGACTCTGTTCCTTCCATTCCTTCCAGCACCGATTCTAAATCCTCCATTAAAGGAACGTTTGGTTGCCAGGACTCTGGATCTGTTTCTGGCGTTATGTCTTTCGCAGCATAAGTTTCAGTAATAGCTCGGTCTATTATAGCGTCTTCTTCTGGAGTTAATCCCCCTAGCATTATTCTTAGAAGTCCTACTAAATTAATTACGTTTGACCTCAAAACATCTTCTGGTTTTTCATCTTCTCTTACAGCAGGCAAGTCAAAAGGATTAATATGATTTTCAGAAGACAGAGATATATTAAAAAATGATCCTCCAACAGCATCAGCCAAGAAATCATATTCGTTTTCCGGGTCAATTACTATTACATCCACTCCTTGCATCAGCGACCTTAATATTTCTAATTTAATAGCGTAACTCTTTCCTCCTCCTGCTTTTCCAAAGACAACTTCATTGGCGTTCTCGAGAGAAAACCTGTCAAAAAGAATTAAAGAACTATTATGCTTATTAATTCCGTAAAGAATTCCCTCGTTGGTGCTTAAATCAAAAGAAACAAAAGGAAAAACGCTAGAAAGAGGAGAAGTGTTCATTTTGGTGTAGTTTTGGATTTTATCAAGTCCGTAAGGAAAAGCGGAAATAAATCCTTCTCTTTGTTTGTAGGTGTTTGGTTTTATATATATAAGGCGGGCTTCAAGAATTGAACGGAGAGTGGTTTCTACATCTTTTAGATCTTTTTCGTTTTCGCCATAGATTGTAATATACACACCGAGATTTGCCATTCTTTCCTGGGCAGTCTGAAGTCTTTCTCTTAGGGCTTCCAAATCGTGGTAGGCAGTTTCAAGCGCAGGGTCTCTTACTAGTCCTTTTTCTTCTCTTTCAGCAATTTCTGCTTGGACTTCTGTTACCCGTCTCCTTAATTGTTTTAGTAAGGGACCGGTTTCGAGTGGATGAATGAAAATAGCAATATCCATTGGTGTGTCCAAATTGATAACTGGGGAAAACCACCCTGTGCTTAAATAACGCGGATAGGAGAAAATGAAAAAGCTCTTTGCCATTCTCCCGCCAAGTTTTATAAAGTCATCGCCAACAACAATAGAAGATGGAGCAATAATATCTTTTATATCAACAAGACTTTCTTCAACAATTTTCTCTAATTCGGGGATGCTTGATTTTCTTTTTAAAAAAGATAAAGCCATAATTTATTATTTTACAAGTTCTGGGGGGATTTCTGGATAGTATCCAAACTCTGCTTCTTCGGGGTTGTAAATGCTCCAGAACAGCTCAATTAATTCAGGGCTTCCTAACGGTTGCGCTTGGAGCCCGCACCTTCTTAAACCTAGTGCTATAAACTCCATTCTTTGCCACAGTTGAACTTTTGCGCGCTGGAAACTTTCTTCAGTTAAGGTGGGCAGGCTTGGTTTGCTAAAAAATCCTTTTTTGGTGGTTTGCATTGCAAAAGGCACAAACGGAACTACTACAAAAAAGTTCTTTTGCATAATCGAAGCCTTGGCTATTAAATCTTTTATAAATTTTCTATATTCAGCAGTTTGGGCTTTAAGCAATTCATTTTCTTGTTTCTCTTCCAAACTTTTTAGTTTATCCAAATAACCAGTAATGTTTAATCTTCTTGATTGGACTACAATCTGTAAAGAGAAATCCAAAGAATTTAGAAATTCTTGAAATTGAAAAATGGTAGCATTTTGCTCTTCTTCTGATTTCAGAGCAAAATTTAGAGAGGAAACAATAAGAACGCCTCTTAAAGTTTTGTTTCTTAGAATAATTATTCCTTCTCTTATATCTTCTATCTCTAAAAACTTTTGTGTTGGAACTTGAGCCATAATTATTTTTTAGTCGTTTCTATTTTTATTGCTAAATCTTTTAATCTGCTTTTTTTAGCTACCTTGGGGACAGGTTCTTCTTTAACCCCTTCTTTTTTTGTTTTAGGTCTTATTACGGTAACTCTTGCAGGAATTACTTTTCTTTTCCATAAATATACTTTGGGAGAAAAAATGAAAGTTATGAAATTCGCTACCATTACTAAAGGAGAACGGCCCTGCACTTTTACAAAAACAATAGCAAGAGCTCCCCCTCCTACCATAATGCAGACAGGAATAAATACCCAAGGGGGAGTTTTGTAATAAGCGATAAAACAGATTATTCCCGCAATAGCTACCACAATAAATTGTTTAAAAGTGAACGGACCTATTACCTTTGCTTCGTGTTCAATAAATTGTGGAACTGTAAATTCCATCTTAACTATATTTTACTACATTGCTTTTATAAATTGTAGCACAAAAACCAATCAAATTAAACAAATCCAACAAAAAACAGAAAAAGCACTTTTCTGTTTTTTGGCAGCGGATATAATAGTTTTATTCTTCCTCTTCTTCAACAGGTTCTCTATAAAGATCTTTTTTATTTTTCTTAGAAGTGGTTTTTGGTTTTGT
>CAYMMJ010000017.1:0-11377 GCA_964391535.1 uncultured Candidatus Saccharibacteria bacterium | reverse complement strand
TTTGATGTCAGAAAATCAAGAATTCCTCGCATGAATAAAAAAATTATAATAATAGATGATTATGCTCATCATCCCACAGAACTTAAGGCTACTTTCGAAACAGCATACCAGAAATTTCCCAAAAAAAACATATGGGTTGTTTTTCAGCCCCATCAATACCAAAGAACTTTTTTGCTTTTTGATGACTTTGTAAAAACTTTATCAAATGCACATCTTGACCGGCTCATTCTTGTGGATATTTATGACGTAGCAGGAAGGGAAAAAAAATCAATAAAAAAAGAGGTGTCTTCAAAGAAACTAGTAAAAGAAGTTAAGAAAAGGTCTTGTTTTTTGGTTTTATATTCTCCAAGCATTAAAAAAACCTTTGAATATATAAAAAAAGAGATAAAAGATAATTCGGTGTTGATGATTGTAGGAGCAGGAGATATATATAAATTAAGCAAGTATTTTACTTGACAAGTAGTTGATAAGGCGTCACAATAAAAATAGAAGAACATAAAAAAATTTCAAGGTCGTTTATTAAAAATTTTTGTTAAATTATGTCTCCTTATTTAATTCTTTTGGTAATAATAGTAGTTCTCATAGTTATTGCAGCAATTTATTTTGCTTTTAGTAAAAAGAAAGGAGGTGGCTTGGTAAAAAAAGAAGAGGTTCCTCCGCCTTCTACTGCTCCAGATTTTTCAACTGCTCCTTCTGAAGAGAAAACAGAACCTGGTGAGCAATTCGAGCAAAAGGAAACTGCCTATCAGGCAGGGACAGAAAGTTCTGAAGAATCAAAAGAAGAAACTCCTTCCGCAACGCCATCTTCTTAATAATCAAAGTCAATTAAAGGTAGTAAAGATTGCAAAACCCCTGTAGAGGGGTTTGTGTTTTGCTTTTTTAATTTATGTGTTATAATCCTATAAAGATTACAAAATATTATGAAAAAAGTTCTGATAATCGAAGATGAAAAAATTTTATTAGAGATGTATCAGGACAAATTTAAGAAAGAAGGATTTCAAGTGATTGGAGCTCAGGACACTCAAGAAGGATTAGATGTTGCTAAAAAACAAAAACCAGATTTAATTATTCTTGACATACTGCTTCCCAGAGAAAATGGGATTGCGTTTCTAAAGAAGCGGAAGAACATACCTGAAGTTTTTTCTATTCCTGTGGTGGCTTTTAGCAATTTTGACGATCCCGAAACAAAAGAAAGAGCAATAGCGCTGGGAGCCAAAGATTATATAATAAAATCAAATTATACGCCCCAAGAGGTTGTAAAAAAGATAAAAAAATATCTTAAATGAGGTTTTGAAAGAAATGAAACGAGTTTTATCTTCTCAAGCAGGGAAATATTTGAATAAAAAAATTAGAGTAGCTGGATGGGTTCATTCCAAGAGGAGTCATGGCAAGATTATTTTTATTGATTTACGGGACAAGGCTGGATTTATCCAGCTAGTTTTTGGTTCTTTTAATAAATCACTTTACGAAGTTGCTAAGAAGATAAAATTAGAATGGGTGATAGAAGTTGAAGGAAAGGTATCGGAAAGGCCAAAAGGAATGGAGAATCCGAAAATTGCCAGCGGAAAAGTAGAGTTAAAAGTAGAAAGTTTAACAATTCATTCGCAAGCAAAAACATTGCCTTTTTCTATAGAAAATGATGGTTATGAGATATCAGAAGAAAAAAGACTAAAATATCGTTATTTAGACCTTAGACGGGAAAGGATGAAAAGAAATTTGGAAACTCGACAGAATGTTATTCACTTTATGAGAGAGTTTTTAATAAAAGAGGGTTTTGTTGAGATAGAAACACCTATTTTGACTAAATCTACACCTGAAGGAGCAAGAGACTTTTTGGTTCCTTCTCGACTCCAACCAGGCAAATTTTATGCTCTTCCTCAAAGTCCTCAACAATATAAACAGTTGTTAATGATTGCGGGTATCGAGAAGTATTTTCAGATTGCTCGTGCTCTTCGTGACGAAGATCCAAGAGCAGATAGACAGGTTGAACATACTCAACTAGATATAGAAATGGCTTTTGTAAACCAAGAAGAAATCCTTGACTTAATAGAAAAACTATACACATCCTTAGTAAAGGAAATATTCCCTAAAAAAAAGATATTAAAAGTTCCTTTTCCTCGAATTTCTTATAAAGAAGCAATTAAGAAATATAAAACCGATAAACCTGATCTAAGAAAAAACAAAAAAGATAGCAATGAACTTGCTTTTGCTTTTATTACTGATTTTCCTATGTTTGAATGGCACGAAAAGGAAAAAAGATGGGGAGCTATGCATCATCCTTTTACAAAACCACAAACAGAAGATATTGCTGAGATTAAAAAACATCCCGAGAAAATCTTAGCCTATCAGTATGATTTTGTATTAAACGGTTCAGAAATTGGAGGAGGAAGCATTAGAACTACTAATTTAGATGTGCTTCTGGCTGTTTTTGGAGTGCTGGGTCATAAAAAAGAGGAGATAAAGAAGAATTTTTCTCACTATTTTGAAGCTTTTTCGTTTGGTGTTCCTCCACATGGAGGAATAGCCGCAGGAATTGAAAGATTTCTCACTATCGTCTTAAAGGAACCAAGCATTAGAGAAGTGATAGCTTTCCCAAAGACTGGCGATGGAAGGGATTTAATGATGGATGTTCCTTCTGAAGTAACCAAAAAACAGCTCGAAGAACTTCATATAAAAGTTTCCTTTCCAAAAAATAAGAAAGAAAAATGAATTCAAAAAATATAAAAATTTTTCTTTTTGTTTTTCTAATTAGTTTTTTTGGTTTCTGGGGTTTAAATTCATTACAAAGTAATCTGGAGGAAATATTCTATTGGGAAACAATAACTAAAAATCCTGGGATTTTCTTAGCACAAATAAATATTCAACCACGGCAGAAGTCAAAAACAGACCTTAGTTTATCTGTTCCTCAACCCTCAGAGATTTTAGACATTAAAGCACAGTCAGCAATGGCAGTTCTGGTGACACCTGACAACAAAACACGGATTATATTTCAAAAAAATATCAAAGAAAAAAGAGCAATAGCTTCTATTACTAAACTAATGACAGCGCTAATAGCAGAGGAAATTTATAAACCAGATGATATTTTTTTCATAAGTAAAAAGGCGGTTTCACAAGAGGAAGAGACCGGCTATCTAAAGCCAGGAGAAAAACTTTCTCTAAATCAACTTTTGCATATTATGCTAATAGAGTCGTCAAATGATGCCGCATGGGCCATAGCTGAAGGTATAAAAGAAGCGACAGCTACGAGCACTAACAAGGAATATTTCGTAGAACTAATGAATCAGAAAGCAAGAGAAATAGGATTGAGCAACACATTTTTTAATAACCCCACGGGTCTAAATGGAACTGAGAATTATTCCACAAGTTATGATTTATTTAAATTAGCATATTATATTTTAAATAATCATCCCGAAATTTACGAAATTACAAGACACCGTTCATGGAAAGTTTTATATCCTGATGGCACGCTGCATCATTTTATTTCTGAAAATACAAATCAACTCTTAGAAGAAATTCCTCAAATAATCGGAGGAAAAACAGGTTATACCGAAGAAGCTGGTGGTTGTATGGTTTTGGTTTTAAAAGAGGACAATAATAGTTACTTGATTAATGTGGTGCTGGGAACTGATTCTCCTATCTCAAGGTTTGAAGAAATGAAGAAACTAGTAGAATATTGTCAAGATGTAATTTAGTTCATATGTTTCAATTAACGATATTAACTTTTAATGCAATAAAGGTTTTAAGTTTAGCTGCAATTGCAGCAATTGCAGCAATTCTCTGGACACCTTTTCTAACTCATTTTTTATATAAATATAAATTGTGGAAGAAGGAAGCTCGTCACAAAACTATAACAGGAGACGAAGCATCTGTTTTTTACAATCTCCACAAAGAAAGAGAAGTAAAGACTCCTCGCTTTGGAGGATTGCTTATTTGGATTACTACTTTGGGAGTTATTTTCATATTTTGGCTAGTTTCTAAATTTAACACCTGTGTTTTTTTGAAAAATTTTAACTTTCTTTCTCGAGGCCAAACATGGCTTCCATTATTTGCTCTAGTTTCTGCTTCGCTTGTAGGTTTATTAGACGATATCTTGCAGGTTACCCAAAAAGGAAAATATATCGGTGGCGGGATGACATTTAAAAAAAGGCTCTTTATCATCATTTTAATTGGTTTGGTCGGGGGATTATGGTTTTTTTACAAGTTAGGGTGGAATACAATTCACATTCCTTTATTTGGAGATTTTTTTATTGGCATTTGGTATATACCTTTATTTATTTTGGTGGTCGTAGCTAGTTGGTCAGGAGGAATAATTGACGGTCTAGACGGTCTTGCGGGGGGGACATTCGCTTCTATATTTGGAGCTTTTGGTATCATTGCTTTTTCTCAAGGAAAAATTGATTTGGCTAGTTTCTGCGCAGTAATTGCAGGAACATTATTTGCTTTTCTTTGGTTTAATATTCCTCCAGCTAGATTTTATATGGGAGAGACGGGAATCTTGGGACTCACTTCGGCAATGGCAGTAGTTTCTTTTCTTACAGATTCAGTAGCGGTTCTGCCGATTATTGCCGGGCTTTTAGTCTTGGAATCCGGTTCGGTAATCCTACAACTCTTGTCAAAAAAGATAAGAAAAAAGAAGATATTTTTGTGCACTCCAATTCACCATCATTTTGAAGCAAAAGGATGGCCTTCTTATAAAGTAACAATGAGATTCTGGATAATAGGGATAGTCCTTGCTTTAATCGGAGTAGTGATAAGATTGCTTGGATAAAAAATGGCACAAGTTATTCACTTGCGCCAAAAATTCTTTATTTATATTATTTTTCTCTTCCTCTCGTTTTTAAAAAGTATACTTGGCCCCGAGTATATTTTTTCTTCACAGACCCCGTAGAAATTCTTACTTCTTGGTTTTTTCTTCTCATATAAATATTTCGATGTTGTTGAGAAGAGATACAAGCATATTACTGTTACGGTAATATCTGCAATCATTGGGGGTGCCTGATATACTCCAGCGCTTATATATTCTCCAAGATACATCGCAAAAGAAATAATTATCCAAATGTAGACGAATATATCTCCTTTTCGCGGTGCCCATTTTATTTTCAGAATCCAGCGATCAGTGAACTCTTTGGAGAAAACATACGCCGAAAGTAAAGTTCCGTATATAATCATTGCCCATTGGGGAGTACGAAAACTATTGCTAAAAAAATCTATAACTAAAGTAACAATAAATCCTAAAGTATATAAAAATGTGGCAATAAAGAGAGGAAGAGATGTTTCGTTTTGCCAGTTTTCCTTTATATATAATATCTTTTTTCTCATCTAAAACACCTCTTTTTCAATTTTGAAGGTTCTTACCTCCATAAATAAAATACAATAAATAATTATATTTGTCAAGGGATTTGTGATTTATTTTTATTTTTTGCTTATTTATGTAATTTAAGATATCATTGAGTAATATCTATGCCTGAAATCTCTTTGCTAAGAAATAAATATCCTGAGTTTCTCTACAAGAAATACTCTTACGATATAATAGGGGATAATTTGGAAATTTATTTTGATTTTTCCATCGAGCCCGGTATTTTGTTTAAACCCTCGGTAGTAGTTAAAAATGTAAGCCGGTCAAGAATAAATAAAATAAAAAAAGAAGTAATTGACAATCTTATCTTTCATCTAGGACTGATAGAAATGCTAAGTTACTGGAAATGCACTTGTTCGCCAAAAATAAGAATTGAGGCAGGTTCTCTCGATAAAAACCAAACTAAATGGTGGAAAGACCTTATAATAAAAGGAATGGGTCAGTTTTTCTATGAGAACAAAATCGACTGGAGAAAACCAAATTTTGTTAAAATTGAAACTCAAAACAGAAATAAGGCTTTTCTGCATAAAGAGATTTTGAGAAACCGAGTGTTGATTCCTGTCGGGGGAGGGAAGGACTCACCTGTGACTATTGAAATTTTGAAAAAATCAAAAAAACAAATTGGCTGTTTTTCTTTAAACCCCACCCCTGCTGCTAGACAAATAATTAAGATTGCTGGCTGCAAAAAACCTATAATTGTTGAAAGAAAAATAGATCCAAAACTTCTTGAATTAAATCAAAAAGGATTTCTAAACGGTCATACTCCTTTTTCGGCATATTTGGCTTTTTTGAGTGTTCTTTTGGCAATAATTTTTGATTATAAATATATTGCTTTTTCCAACGAGAGAAGTTCAAACGAAGGAAATCTTAAATATCTAGGAGAAATTATTAATCACCAATATTCAAAAAGTTTTGAATTTGAGAAAAAATTCAGCGATTATTGCTCAAAATACTTAACCCAAAACTACTCAACTCCGGGTGTTGAGTATTTCAGTTTTTTGAGACCGTTGTACGAAATACAAATTTCTCGTATATTTTCAAAATATCCAAAGTATTTTTCAGCGTTCTTGAGTTGCAACGAAGCATTCAAAACTTATTCTGGAAGAAAAAAACCACTTTCTAAATGGTGTGGTAATTGCCCTAAATGTCTTTTTGTCTTTGCTTCGCTTTATCCTTTTTTGAATAGGATAAAAATACGCAAGATTTTCGGCGAGAACCTTTTTAGAAAAGTAAGTCTTATGCCTTTGATGGAACAATTGATAGGTGAGAAGAAATTTAAACCCTTTGAATGTGTAGGCACCAGGAAGGAGAGTTTAGTTGCTTTTTATTTAGGATGGAAAAAAGATAAAAGAAGGTCTAATATGCCTTTCCTGTTAAAACATTTCGAAAAGAAAATTCTGCCAAAGCACAAAAATTTAGAAGCAGAATCAATGAAAATATTAAATGCCTGGGATCCTGAAAACAATCTTCCAAAAAGTTTCGAAAGAGTTTTAAAAAAATCTATATCTGGTTTTAGATCTAGGGCTTGACACGAATATATTATGGGTTTATATTCATAATAAAGGTGCGAATATAAATATATAAAAAACTATTATGAAAATTTGTATCTGTACAACAGGAACTGGTCTTGATTCATCAGTATCTCCAGTTTTTGCAAGAGCGCCGTATTTTTTGTTTATTGACTCCAAAACAGAAAAGTTTAAATCTATTCCAAATCCAGTGTCTCAATATGGACGAGGGGCAGGCGTAGCAGCAAGTCAGCAGGTAGCGTCTGAGGGAGCAAAAATCGTGATTTCTGGCAATGTTGGACCAAATGCTTTTTCTTTACTGAAAGCATCAGGAATAGAAATTTATAATGGTGTAGGACTGACAGCTCAAGAGGCATTAAATAAATACAAGAAAGGTGAGTTAACAGAGATTTCACAAGCACAAGGACCCTTTGGTATGGGTCTTGGAAGAGGAAGAGGCGGAGGATTTGGAAGAGGTTCAGGCCGAGGAGGGGGTTTTGGAAGAGGTTTAGGACAAGGCGGAGGTTTTGGAAGAAGAAATTTTTAACAGATAAATTATGCAAAGAGAAGAAATTCTTAAAAAAGGAGAAAGTACTGCCAGTAAAGTTTCTATTGCTGTTTTTTTCTTTGCCTTGGCTAAAGTCACGATTGCTTTAATTTCAGGCAGTGTTGCTCTTTTGTCAGACGGAATCCATAGTTTAACAGACACAGTAGAAAGTTTCTTTGTATGGCTTGGTTTCAAAATCTCACAGAAAAAGCCTACAGAAAAATTTCCTTATGGATTCTATAAAGCAGAAAACATTGTAGCGTTTTTTGTGTCTTTTTTAATTCTTTTGGCTGGTTTTGAAATTGCCAGAGAAAGTTTTCAAAGAATATTTTCTTTCCAGCCTTTGAATTTAGCCTACGGGGCAATAGCAATAGCATTATCGGATGCAATCTTTTTATTTTTCTTGGGCAGATATGAGACAAAAATAGGAAATCAAATTAACTCTCAAAGCATAACAGCCCAAGGAAAAGAACTAACTTCACACATTTTTTCGTCATCTCTTGTTGTAGGAGGAATTGTATCTACTTATCTTGGAATTCCGAAAATAGAAGGAATAGTAGGACTTTTACTTTCTCTGCTTGTTTTCAAAATAGGCTTGGAATCAATGAAAGATTCGGTATTAAGCCTTATGGACATTAGTCCTTCTAAAAAAACGGAAGAAAAACTAAAAAACCTTCTTTTATCTATTCCAAATATTCAAGGTTTCTCTGGACTTAAACTAAGAAGATCCGGACCATTTATCTTTGGAGAAGTAAGTATAAAAATTGAAAAATCTTTGGCGGTACAAAAGGCTCACGAGATAGCAAGTGAAATAGAAAAATCGGTAAAGAAAGCAATTCCTCAGTTAGACTCTTTTATTATTCATATTGAGCCGTCTGAAATAAAAGAGCCAACGATTATTATTCCTGTCAAAGAAAACAACCAGCTAAATTCGCTTGTAAGTAAACATTTCGGCAGAACTAATTTATTTGCTATTGCAAAAATTAAAGAAAATAAATTATCATCTTTAGAATTTATAGAAAATCCTTATAAAGAAAAAAGTGTGCGTGCGGGATTGTCTGTTAGTAAATTTCTTGCCGAAAGAAAACCAGATATTTTAATAACAAAAGAAATAGGTCCTATATCTTTTCACACCTTAAGGGACAATTTTGTTCAAATATATAAAGCCGAAGATGGAACAATTAAAGAAGTAATTAACAAATTCCTAGAAAATAAACTTAAAAAAATAGAACAGCCCACACGAATGAAAGAATAAGAGTATGAAAATTGCTTTTCCTACAAATAACCAAAATTTAAAAGGGGAAATCAATCTACATTTCGGTAGGGCTAAGTATTATTTGGTTTATGATACAGAAAACCAAAGTTTTGAGGTTTTAGAAAATCCGGAAATGGCAGGCAAAGATGAACTTCCTCCTGATTTTCTAAAAAAAAGAGGGGTAGATGTAGTTGTTGCTTTAGCTATGGGCGCTCGGGCTTTTGAAAAATTCAACAATTTGGGAATAAAAGTATATAAAGCCAAAGGTAAGAGTATTGATGAAAATATAACTTATTTTGAGAAGAAGCAATTAAAATTTTTGGATCAAAAAGATATTTTTTAAATGAAAAAGAAATTTAAAAAAATTGTTGTAACTGGAGGAAAAGGCGGAACAGGAAAGAGCACCTTTGCGATTTTATTAGCAAATAAGTATTCGAGAGAGAAAAAGAAAGTAATTCTTTGTGATTGTGATGTTGAATGTCCCAACGATTACCTCTTAATAAGCAAAAAATTAAAAAAACCGAGCGAGAAAATTTATGCTGTCTTTCCAAAACTAGATAAGAAAAAATGTAGAAAGTGCGGATTGTGCGCAAAACATTGCGAGAATAACGCTATTTTTCAAGCACCAGGTAAATATCCTGTATTTATAAAGGAATTATGCTCGGGATGCGGTGTCTGCTGGAATGTCTGCCCATACGGTGCTATCAAGCAAAAGAAAGAAGAAATTGGCAAGATTTACTTAAACAAGGTAAAGAAAAATTTTTGGTTAATTACTGGCGTTACAAAACCTGGACTGCAAGAAACAGGTCCAGCCGTATCGCAGGTAAAGAAATTTACTCTTAACTTTGCAGAAAAGAAAAAGGTAGATATTGTAATTTTTGATTCAGCGGCGGGCACGCATTGTCCAGTAATCGCTGCAATAAGTGATTGTGACTTAGCCGAAACAGTTACTGAACCTACACCTATGGGAGCCCATGATTTGAAGATAATCCTTGATTTGCTCAAAAAACTTAAAGTAGAAAGTAAAATAGTTATAAACCAGTCAAACCTGGGAGATAAATCTTTAATATCTAAAATCGCCAAAAAAAATCATATTAAAATAGAGAAGGAAATTCCGTATTCAAAAGAAATACTTAATTCTTATTCAAAAGGTCAACTATTAGACATTGATATTGCTGAAATAAGTTTATAAAAATAAATAATGATTATGAGAAAAGTAAGCTTATTTTTATTTCTATTAATATCTTTGTTTAGTATTACATTTTGTTTTAGTGATGCAAACGCGCAAGAAAATGTTCCAAACTACACCTGTGCTGTCTATTTTACTGGTGTTGGATGTCCTCATTGTGCTAAAACAGACCCGGTTATTTTAGGTAGTTTGCTAAAAGAAAATCCAAAACTGATAATAATTGAGTATGAAATATATCAAGAGAGAGAGAATTCATCTCTTATCTTAGATTACAACAAGGAATATAATTCAGGCTTAGGAATTCCGTTAATTATCTTTCAAAAAGACAACTATCTTATCGGAGATAAATCAATTTTAGGGAATATTGACAAATTGGTGCAAGAACATAAAGGAAATCCTTGTCCTTTACCAAATAGCTCATCAGTCAGTTTTCAGAAATTGGATATAAATTCTCTACCTGGAAAACCAAAGATATGGACAAAAGATAAAATTTTAATGAGGATAAAACCCGGTAAAACAAGCAATTCTCTAAAGGACTTCGTGATCACAGAGGATATTTCTTCTGTTGCTCAAAAAATAAATTTCAAGAAAGTTAATCCTCAATCAGTTCCTCTTTCAGGAAGTTCTATAAAATTTGAAAATGCTATTCAGGTAGATAACTGGATTTTTCAGTGGAATGGTGAACCAATTATTTTACTTTCTCAAACATCATCTTCTCAAATATCATCTTCCCAGCCTGTGTCAACTGAACCGATTCAGAAAGATAAATTCACTATTCCAAAACTTGTTTCTCTGGCAATGGTAGACGCAGTTAATCCATGCGCTCTAGCAGTTCTTGCTTTAATGCTTATTGCTATTCTAACCTATAATCCTCGAGAGAAAAGAAATATTTTACTTGCTGGATTCGCTTTTATTGCCTCGGTTTTTTGTATGTATTTGGTTTACGGATTAGTAATTGTAAATTTCTTTAAGTTCGTTCAAGCATTAACTACAGCAAGATTGTGGCTTTATAAGGCGCTGGGTATCTGTGCAATAGGACTAGGTGCGTTAAATATTAAAGATTTTATAAAATACAAACCCGGAGGATTCCTTACTGAAATGCCTCTAAGTTTGCGTCCTACGGTAAAGAAAATCACAGAAGGAGTAACCTCACCTCAAGGAGCATTTTTAGTGGGACTGTTTGTTACTTTGTTTTTACTTCCTTGCACTATCGGACCTTATATTATAGCAGGCGGAATTTTATCATCTTTTGAATTTATAAAAGTAATTGGGCCACTTCTCTTATACAACTTTGTGTTTGTTTTGCCAATGATTTTCATAGTGCTTGTAATCTGGCTTGGTTTAAGAAAAATCCAAGATGTTCAGCAATGGAAGGATAAAAACATAAAATACCTACACCTGATTGCTGGGTTAATTATGTGCGGTTTAGGTATAGCAATGACTTTTGGGTTAGTATAAGAAAAAAATTTATGGAAATAAGATTAGATGATCAAAACTTCGACAAAGTAATAAATGATCCAGA
>CAYMMJ010000016.1:2449-11627 GCA_964391535.1 uncultured Candidatus Saccharibacteria bacterium | reverse complement strand
GTGAAGCCACATTCCAAACTCGTCAAATGCAAGCGCCAATCCTATACCGTAAATTTTAGCGATCCTGAGACGATTTTTCAAAGAAGGACCACTAAGTAAAAGATAACCCGCAACCACCAATAAAAGTATACCAAAATTAAAATGATGTATTTCTATCCCATCAACTACTAGAGATAACTCGGGTATATATTTATATGTCCACAAATAAACCAAACCTCTCACCATAATAAACGCACTCAGAAAATAAATCAATACGACAAATGATACTTTCTGGTTATGTTTAGTAAACAATCTGTAATAAATTTTTCCCATGCTCCTATGCCCTCGGGAAGAGTCGAACTTCCATTCCCTCTTTAGGAGAGAGGAGTTCTATCCGTTGAACTACGAGGGCATCCAGCCGATTTTAACAATTACTAATATTCAATAGTATAACAAAAATTTTTCTGGCTGGCAATAAATTTTTGTGTTAAAATTTATAGTATGAGACACGAATCTGAAGTAGTTAAAACAATAAAAAAAGTCTTGCCGGGCGTAGTAAGTATCGGCATCTCAAAATACATCACTGTCACCGAAAAAGCTTTTCCAGGGATTTCTCCTCTCCCAGATAACCTTTCTGGTGTTTCTGAAAATAAAAAGAAAGTGAAAGTGGCAGGAGGATCTGGTTTTATAGTTGATAGTTCAGGAATAATTCTTACAAACCGACATGTAGTAATCGATCCAAAAGCTGATTATATAGTAGTTCTAAACGACAAGAGGAAATTTACAGCCGAAATTATTGCCCGTGATAAAATCAATGATATTGCAATCTTAAAAATTAATGAAAAAAATCTTCCTTATTTAAAATTAGGTAATTCCTCTAAACTTAATCTTGGTCAAACGGTAATTGCTATTGGCAACACTTTAGGTAATTTTGAAAACACTGTCTCGGTAGGAGTAATTTCGGGTTTAAGCCGCAGAATTAAAGCCTTAGACCTTCTAGAAAAAAGTTCTCAAAATCTAAGAGGTTTGATTCAAACAGATGCCGCTATCAATCCGGGTAACTCCGGAGGACCACTGGTAGATCTTAAAGGAAAGGTAATAGGTATTAACTGCGCTATGGTGTTCGGAGCAGAAAATATAGGATTTGCTATTCCAGCCGATATTGCCAAAAAAGATCTAGATGACCTTAAAAAATACGGGAAAATTCAAGAGCCCTTCCTTGGAATAAGATATATAACTATTGACAAACTTTTCCAACAAAAATATGGATTACCTGTAAGCTATGGAGCACTGGTTGTCTCGGAAGAAATTACTGGAAGAGAAGCAGTTATTCCGGGAAGTCCTGCTTACAGGGCAGGTATCAAAGAAACTGATATAATTTTAGAGATTCAAAACAAAAAAATAACCCCAGCAACTCCCCTCCAGGACATTCTTCAAGAGTTTAAAGTAGGAGACAAGGTTGCTCTAAAAGTTTTAAGAAAAAACAAAGAAATAATTTTGAAAGCAATTCTAACTGATAAAAAATAAAAAACCACCTATATAAATGACTACAAAAAGGTGGTTTTTTGTTTGGGTGAGCGACGCGATTCGAACGCGCAACCACCGGGACCACAACCCGGAGCTCTACCAGTTGAGCTACGCCCACCGGATAAGTGCCCTCAAGAGGAGTCGAACCTCTATCCCAGGCTTAGAAGGCCCGTGTTCTATCCATTGAACTATGAGGGCTTTGGTATTATAGTTTAATCCAAGAAAATCAATGCGTCAACTCCTCTTTTAATTTTTCAAGCAAGAGCAAGTTTTGGTATTTCGTTCCCTTGTATTGATCTTTTGATCCTAATCCCTTATCCTCCCACATTTGAGCCCTTTGCCAAAGATAAGGAACTTTTTCTCCTTTAATCGAGTAAAACTCAAATAGGCTTTTAGCAGCAAGAAGCCTCTGAATTCCAATAGAACAACTTATACAGGGTTCTGGAGGGTTTTCTTGAATTTCTTCTGATGTAGAAGTTGATGTTGTAGCTGTTGTAGAGGCAGAAATAGATAAAACCTCTCCAGAAAAAGGATCTTTGTATTGATGTAATTCAATATTTGCTAAATTTTCTTCCATTTCTTTCCAATAAGACACTACTTTTTCGTAGGTGTTTTTCTGAAAACGAACATTTTTTTTAACATATTGTCCTTCTGATATTCTTTCTAGATTACTACATTTATAAAAAACAAATAATCCTACCAATAATGATAAAACGAATACAACAATAAAGCTCCAAAAAAAGTGTAGAGCAATTTTTTTAGGAAGAGATTTAAAAAAATTAATAATTTTTTTTGCTTCTATTTTCATAATTGAGTTTATCTATACATACTTTATTTTGTAATCACCTTAAGAGAAAAATTAGAGGAAACTATTACAGGAATCCGCTTTTCCTCTTTACTGTTTTTCTGTTGTATCCTTTTTATATTAATATTTTCTATCTCAATAAGATAAGGACTATTGTGAATTCTTTCAATAAACCTGGCAAAATCAGAAAAATCACCAGAAACCTCCAAATTAAAAACTAAAAAGGGCCAAGGGTTTTCTTTGCTTTTCTTTGCTGAGGTTACAGAAGATATTTTTATAGAGACGTCTGAAGTAGAAGCAGTCTTTTCCAAAAAATTAATAAAGTCGACGGGGATATCTGCGTTAAAAAACAAACTGTCGGCTTTTGCTAAATTATTATTTACTTCTTTGGAAATGGCGCGAAATTTTTGAAATGATATTTCTTCCTGAGAAAAAGATTCCATCATTTGCTGATTTATATAAAGCTGGGAAAAATCTTTTTCTATTTTCCTCATCAAAGGAAAAATTACAAAAACCAGTATCAGAAAAAAGAGACAAATATATACAACAAAAAAGATATGATTTTTGGAAATTCTATTTTTCATTTTCAAGTTTGAAATTCGAATTAAAGTTTATATCAGTAGACTCAAGCCAAACTGACGGAGGAAAATACGGATCCTTAAAATTCTGGTTTTCCTCAAGATTCTCACGGAACTTCACTAATGATTCTCTTGTTTTAGCAAAACCCGCAATAGTAATCTGGGAGGTCTTTTTTTGATAAGAAAAACTATCTAAATATACCCCTTCTGGCAATAAATCATATAATTCACTCAGAACTTTCAATAAATCAATTCTTTGCTGATAAAAAGAATTAATTGACTTAAATGTTTGATTAGCTTTTTTAATAGTTTCTGGAAAATCCTTTATTTCAGAAGACTCAAATTCTTTTTTTTGTTGATCTAAAACAATCTCCTGGGCTTTTAATTCACCAGATATATAAATTTCAAGGCAATACAAAACAAAAGAAAGCATAATAAGAAATAAGAAGACAAGAATCACCAGAAGCGTGATTATTTTTTTCTTTTCTTCAGAAAGAAGGTATTTTTTTTCTTGGGGAGGTAAAAAGTTTATCATAAAACTATTCTTTTTCTCTTATGCCTCTTAGGGCTAAACCTAAAGCGGTAGTGTATTTAAGGGATTCTCCTTGAGATAAAGGAGGCTTCTGATGTAAAGAAGGAAGGATGTTCACCCAAGGATTACCTAATTCTACAGAAATCCCAAGCTGCTCCGACAAGAAATCGGCTAATCCTTTTATTTGAGCACCCTTCCCGCAAAGAAGTATCTTTCTTATTCCTTTTTCTTCGGGAGGAAGATGCTCATGAGAAGAGTGAGAATAGTAATAGTCAAGGTATTTTTTAATCTGTTTAACAAAATCAGCAAGAACAGGAACTAAACTTTTAAAAACTTTCTTTCCTTCTGGGTTTTTACTAACTAATCCGCGCTTCGTTTGAAGTTTTTCTGCCTTAGCCGTATTGGTTTTAAATTCTTCTTTCGTCGCTTCAACAAAATCAAAATAAGAAATAGAAATAGAAGTTGTAAACCTCAAAGAATATCCCGAATAGATAATAAATCCTGTCCTAACGCTACCTATATCAATTATCAAGAGCGAATAAGGAATAACTTCTTTTTTTATCAAAGCTCTAGCAATCGCCAAAGACTCAAGCTCTAATGCTCTTGGTTGAAGTCCTGCCTTTTTTAAAAAAGAAACATAAGAGTCAACTACTTTCTTTGGAAAAGCAACAAGCAAGACATCAGAGTGGTCTAAATGATTACAAATTGGAGGAATAATCTGAGAATCAATATAGACTTCTTCTAAAGGAAGCGGAATGTAATTTTCTGCTTCGTATTGGACAGCTTTTTTAAGATCCTTTTCCTGGAGTTTGGGCATCTGAATTACCTGAAGAAAACTTTTTTCTTCCGGAAGTGAACAAATAACATATTTAGTTCTTATTTTCTCTCCTTTTACTTTATTTAGAGTTTCTTTTATAGCAGCTGCTAATTTGTCTTCGTCTTTAATCTGACCGTCTCCCACTATTCCTTCTTTAATTTTTTGTTCTCCAAAAGAAGCCAAACCGAATCTCTTTTTTTCTTTTTTGAGCTTCACAATTTTTACAGAAGAGGCAGAAATATCTAAGCCAAAAGCTTCAGGATTTAAAGACAAAAATTCCCACATATAATTTATTATAACATAAAAAAGAGACAAAAGTCTCGCTGATTAAGATTTGGGTAGTCTTTATTCTATCTCCTGCCAATTCAAAATTTTAAAATCCGATTCTACATAAGGAACAAAAGGAGGAGGAAAATACACTAGATGAGAATCAAAATAATTTTCTCTTTTTAAATAACCGGAGATAATTATGCTGCCAGAACTCCATTTAGTTCCTACGCGGCCATTACTAACCACCGAACCATATATTTCCAGCTTACTTTTTATATTCCATGGATAGTGATTTCTTCCAAAATGCCCTTTCTGAGCAATAAAAATTCCTCTTAATTCCATTGTGTCAGGAGAATCTGGAGGAATCAAAACATCTTTTTGACCAACCACCGCAAAACCATCGGAGCCATCTAAAGTAGTGTAGTTGATGTTTCCCGAAAGAACCACGCTTGTATCTTTGCCAGGATCTATCAAATCAGCAGAAACAATAGTAACCTTTCCTTTCACTTCCCCGTCTACCCATAGATTATCTTCCACAAAGATTGCTGAACAATCAGGGTCTATAGAATAAGTGCCGTAAAGATATTCGTCGCCAATAATAAAATAATCGTAATGCCAACCATCTTCTAAGTTGTATGCCCAAGTTGGTTGAAGATCAGTAATTATCCATACTTCAAAAGTACCGTTATTGACAAATTTTACATGATAACCTTTTCCATCTGAATCAAGGTCTGTTACTGGCGGCCAGTAATATTGTTCAAGATAAGGCTGAGTTAAACTCTTTATCTGGGCTAAATCTACAGTAATACCATCAAAATCAAAAGAAGGAACAGGGAAATCAAATAGGTCTGGATTAGAATTATCAGTAGCAGTAAAAACACCGGGACATATACACTGAGAGTCTTCTATTCTACATCCAGCATCCGTAGGACAAGGGCTACACCCGAAAGAATCAGTACAAACCCATTCTTCCTGAGCGCTAGAAACCAATGATTGGTTTTCTCCATCCATTCTAATACCACCATTTGAATGATATGGCCCCCTTATCTCGCGGTCAGAACCTGCCCAAACATTATCGTTTATAAGGTAGGAGTATTTTCCTACCGAAGTCCGACCATAAAGAACCCCGACCCGTCTTTTTATATTAGGAAATTGATAGGTCCAACCCGTAGAAACAATATCTTTCGAAACTGTCTGACCACAATTTGCTTGAGAAGAAACTTGCAAAGAAAATTTTCCGATTGGATTCCCTGCAGGATCAGTATATTCCTTCTCTGTCTCGCATTGATCTTCAACATCATTGTTTAAACACCATCTCCAGTAATTGATACCTGCTTCGGCAATATGTAAAGATTCGTTCCAAGCAGCTCTCTGAGACGCTTGCTTTAATTGCAAAAGCACAAAACCAAGAAAACCTGCAAACAGAATTAGGAAGATTGCTCCAAAAACAAGAGCATAAGTAGTAATTATTCCTCTTGAATTTTTATTTAACATATTATTCGTTTTTTAGATTACGCAACTGAACAGCAGTTTCTAACTCAACAGGAGACGGAGAACGGTTAGGATCAACATCTACTACCAAAAACAACTTTATTAATTTTGTGTCTATCAAACGAGAAGGATAATCTGTAATCTCGTTACCGTTTGCGTCGTAATATTTAAAAACAGGAGGGGAGTTGCGCACGTATGAACTTATCGTCCACACTTTTTCCTGATCTAAATGATACTCAGGAGGATCACCAGTGGGATTAACAACTCCTTTCTTAAACTCAGAATTCCCTGAAGAAAGATTTTCTGTCCAACTAAATTCAAATTTGACTTTCATAGAATGGTTTGGTTCTTCCCAATTGCATACATCATTTACTCTGTTACTTGCATCAGCGATGAATTGAATATCGCCATCCGATGCTTGATCAGTAACATCAAAAACTTCGTCTCCTTGCCATGTTCCAGCACAATCAGAACAACCATTTCTGCAAACTCTCCCCAAATACACCCCGTCTGCGTAAATATCGGCATATTCTCGACTCCATCCAAAATCCCCTTCTACTGAAACTTTAACCTCTGCTGTTTGAAGTGTTCCATTTAAAAATCCAGAAAAAGAAACATTACAGGAGCCCCCATCGTCAAAACTTACACATTCCTGAGTCTGTTGTCCAGAACCCACTGTCCCTAAAAAATACCTCACTCTCTCAGTATCTCCATCTTTATCAATATCAGAATAAAATATAAGTTCTTTGTCATCTGCTTTCTCAATTGGATAATGTCCATCGTCTCCGCTTCTCGCTTCTCGTATTTCTCTTGTCATCATTTCTATACCTCTCCTTGCATCATTAATTGCCACTGCTTGCTGAAAGGCATATCCGTAAGACCGGTAAGCCATAAAAACAAAACCCGTCACTGCTCCAATCATTAGAGCAAAAATAGCAATTACAACCAAACTTTCAACTAAAGTAAAACCCGACGCTCTAAAAAAGTTTTTGGGAATAATTTTCATTCTACTCGTTTCAACATAATTGTTTTGGTATTATTTCCTGTTACTCCTACAGTAGTAGAAGTTGCTGAATAACCCGGCGCTTGAACTTCTAAATTATACGTTGCTGTCTCAAGAGGAATAAATAATGTCTGCCCTTTCTGATCAGTATACTGACTATTATCATAGCCAAGACCACTGTTATATAATCTAACAGTGGCAGAAAAAACTGATTCAAGAGTATCAATGTTTTCTACTGTAACTAAAAGAGAATTTTGTGCTTCCAAATATAGCGTCACATTCTCAACCACATTATCCGGAGGCAAACTGATAGGCTGGGGAGAAGGATCTGTTTCTATAAGGTTCAAACCTGTTGACGGATCAACTGAAAAAGTATACGAATCCCACTCTAAATCGGAAATATCAATATGACCGTCACTACCAGATGTGTGGGTTTGAGAATATTTATAAACAGGCTGCTCATCCGCATCAGTGCCAATAGTTTTAGATCCTTGAAGCGAAAAATCTACATTACCAATAGAAGTAGTCTGGGAGGTAATCCAAGAAAGCTGCCAACTGTAAAGTTCTGATGTTGTTGCTGAATCATTTGTGGAAAAATTTGCTTTTAATTTGAGTTCGGAATAAGTAGTAGTACTAAGGTTAGAAAGATCAACAGGTGCAGTATCAAAACCCACTGAATTACCTGATAAGTCAGCATCGGGAATTAAATACCATTCACTTCCTGAGGCATAATAAACTTGATATTTAAGTTCTGTATTTTGAGGAGTATAATCAATCCAAGAAAGCTCGTCCCAAGAAGAGAGATTTTCCGGTGAACTCGAAGTAGAAAACAAATATCCAGAAGAAAGATAACCACTCGTAGTAGTAGCAAGAGTAGCTTCTCCTTTTGCAATTAAAACGTTGGAAGATTCAGAAATTTTTGTTTCGTCATCAAAAGAATCAGAAAAATAGCCAGCTCCCCATCCCGAAACAGTATCTACTGAAAAACTACTGAGTTGGTCAATAGAAAAACTAATTTCAGTAGTTTGGTTTTCGAGCACTTTTGGATGAGGTTTTTGGGGTGTTGCTACTTCGTCAGTCCCGTAAGTTCTCTCTGCGCTGAAACCGTCTTTTGTAACAACCACTTTATAAGTAGAAGTAGCTAAAGAAAAATAATGATGGCCGTCGGCAGGAGTAGCAGTTTTTACAATTTCATCAGTAGAAGGATCTCTTACCTCAATTGAAGGAAAGGGAACCATTACTCCATAGGCGTCAAAAACAGAAACAGACAAAATTCCTCCTGTGGTACCACATTCTTGGGCAAGTGAAGAAGGAGCAACATCGGTAGATATTTCCACATTTCCCCCGAACTTTCCTTGCCAGGAAACTTTTACTTTAACTCTTTTATAATCGTTGGGGCACTCATCGTCCGGAGATGCAATTCCATCGGCGGGATCTACTACAAAATCTACTCTGGTCTCAATAGTGTATTCTTTTCCTCCGGATATAGTAGTTGTAGAAGGAAACAAAACTCCGTCAGGAAATCCCCCTTGTACTCCTACATCCTCGTAAGGAAGATTTCTTATTCTTTCTATCTGCGCATTAGCAATGGCAGTCGCTGTTACTCTGTCTTGTGACTGGCCAATTACTTTAAGGGTTAGTTGAAAAACTCCAAAAATACCAAGGAAAATAATTAAAGTCAAACTTACTCCAACAAGCACATCTATGAGTGTTAGCCCCTTTGATAGTCTCATAAACTTTGAAGCATTGAATACATTGGCTGAATCATAGAAACAGCAAAAAAACCTACTGCCGACCCAATAATTATCATAATTACTGGCTCAATAGCCGACGACAAATTGTTGGTTAAATTTTCCACTTCTGCCTCGGCAAAATCAGCAAGTTGTTCCAAGATATTAGAAGTTTCTCCTGTTTCTTCTCCCACTGCTATCATTTCTGCAAAAGAATATGGAAAAATACCTGAATAGGAACGGAGTGCTTCGGAAAGTTTCGTTCCTTTCTTTACTTCCTGAGATGATTTGAATACTGCTTCTTTAAAATAATAATTACCTAGAGTATTTGAGATTATCTCCAGAGATTTTACAATAGGAACTCCAGAATTTATAAGAGCAGATAAGGTTCTTGCTGTGTAAGCAGTGTTTGTTCCTCGCACAATTGAGGAAACGATAGGTAATTT
>CAYMMJ010000016.1:0-2349 GCA_964391535.1 uncultured Candidatus Saccharibacteria bacterium | reverse complement strand
CCTATCATTGCCACAATAATAACTGCTGGATAAATCAAAGCTCCTTTTACTTTTTCTCTTAGTTCGTAGGTTCTTTCCATTTGCAGGCTAAGGTTTTTTAGGACTTCTTCTAAGTTTCCTGATTCTTCTCCTATTTTTATCATATTCCAGAAGATCTCTGGAAAGATATCCGGCCACTTTTTCATAGACTCTGAAAGAGCCTTTCCTTTTGTGACCTCTTCTTTAATATCTAAAAGAGCTCTCTTGAACTTCTGACTGCTTGCCTGAGAAGCAAGCATCGACAACGCACGAGGCAAGGGAACTCCTGTTTTTATCATCAAAGCAAAATTTCGAGTAAAAAATAATTTTTCTTTTAAGGACACCCTTTTTAGAGAAAAAGAGAGTTTTATTTTGTTCTTCTTTTCTTCTTGGGCAGAAATTAAAATATATCCTTTGTCTCGAAGGATTCTTGATAATTCACGCTCGTTATTTGCCTCAATTACGCCTTTTTCTATCTCTCCTGTTTGAGAGGTAGCTGTATAAGAATACTTTGGCATTTACTGACATTAATTATAAATTATTCCATAATTACTCTGAGTACCTCTTCAATCGAAGTAATTCCTTGAGCAGCCTTTATAAAGCCGTCTTCTATCATTGTTCTCATTCCTTCTTTTTGCGCTCGCTCTTGAATTTCGTCGGCGCTCGCCGATTTATTTATGAGTTCTTTAATTGTTTCTGAAACAGAAAGAACTTCAAAAATTCCTATCCGACCGGAATATCCTTCCGGACAATTCTTTGACGATTTCGGACGATAAAACACCACATCTCCTAAGCCATCTCTCGGCTTTGCCAGTTTTTCTTCCTTCAAAACCTTTAGGACTCTTGATACATCGCAATATTTTTTTAAACTCTCTATTTCTGATTTTTTAAGCGTGTATTTTTCTTTTTCCCCGCATAATTTACGCACTAACCTTTGAGCCAAGACAACATTAAGAGTTGAAGAAATCAAAAAAGGTTCTGCTTTCATATCAATGAGACGAGGAACTGCCCCAGCTGCATTGGTAGTATGGAGAGTAGAAAGAACTAAATGTCCGGTAAGAGCGGCATTAATAGCAAGAGAAGCAGTCTCTGCATCACGAATTTCCCCCACCATTAAAATATCGGGGTCTTGCCTAAGAAGTGACCTTAGACCAGAAGCAAAGGTTAGTCCAATCTTTGGATTAACTTGGGTTTGATTAACTCGCGGCATTCTATATTCAACAGGATCCTCAACTGTAGAAATATTTACCTCAGGCGTATTCAAAATCTCCATCATTGCATACAAAGTAGTAGTTTTTCCAGAACCAGTAGGTCCTGTGACAAGAATCATCCCTACTGGTTTTCGTAAAGCCCTCTGGATACTCTCCAGCGCTTCTCCTCTCAACCCAAGCTCCTCTAGCGTGTATGCCTTCGACGTCTCTGATAAAAGTCTCATTACTATTTTTTCACCGTTTATTGTAGGTAAAATAGAAACTCTAATTGAATATTTATAATCTTCGGATTCTACTTTAAATCGTCCGTCTTGAGGAAGACGATGTTCGTCTAATTTTAGATTAGATAAAACTTTTATCCTTGCCACAATTCCCGAAGCTGCCTTCTTGGGAAGAGTCATTGTCTCTCTCAAAATTCCATCTATTCGATACCGAACTATGATCTCTTTCTCTGTAGGCTCTATATGAATATCAGAGGCTCTCTGTAAAATAGCATGACGAATCAAAGTATCTACAATTCTTATAACCGGAAGTTCTTCAGCAACTTTTTTAAGCTCTTTTTCTTCTTCAAAAGGTTTTTCTTTTATTACCTTAATCCCCCCTGCTTCCTTTTTAATAAGCTCTCCAAATTCAGCCTCGAGAGTTTTTTGATATTGCTTTAGGGCATTCTTGATACTTTGAGGGTTGGTAAGACGAGGCAGAATTCTAAGGTTTGCCTTTTTTCTTATAAATTCAATAGTCCCTAAGTCTTCGGGGTCAAGCATTGCCACTTCCAAATCTTTTCCTTTCTTTCTAAAAGCAATAATGTTATGAGAACGGGCAACCGGTTCAGGAATAATCCGTAGAACTTCGGGAGGAATTTTTTCTTTCTCTAAATTAACAAAAGGAATACCTAAAATATAGGCCTTAAGCCGAATAAGTTCTTCTTGAGCAACGAGACCTTCTGTAACTAAAACATCTTCTATCTTTTGCTTATTCTTTTGAGCTTTTTTAAAAGCCTCATCAAACTGTTTTTCTTTAATTAACCCTGCGTCTAATAAAAAAGCTTTTAACCTTTTTGGCTCGACTTGCATATTAAATTAATTATTTATATAATCTATTCTTTACCGTCTCCTAACGT
>CAYMMJ010000015.1:5891-12071 GCA_964391535.1 uncultured Candidatus Saccharibacteria bacterium | reverse complement strand
ATAATACTGTTGAGTAAATCTCTTATTTTTTCAATAACAAATCTTATCTTTGGTTTTAAGTTAGAGTACCATAAGTTATCAAAAAATGGTTTAATTTGATTCTGCCAAAAATCTTTTATCCAATTCCACATTTTTTGCCAGATAGGGATTGCATCTTTCTTAAAGATATTTTTAATCACAGACGGCATTTCCTGAACAAATTTTCTTACCGCTTGAATAATCATTTCTTTTGCTTGTTGCAGGTTCTCGGGAAGTTTAAGAGGAGGTTCTTTGGCAAAAATAAAGTTTGGTGTGGTTAGAGAAACTATTAATACCAATATTGTAATTTTGTTAAAGAAGTTTATTTTTGAAAGCATATATTTAGAATGGGTCCTTGTTTCATTTTGATTGTAGTAGTTCTTTTGCTTCTCTAATTCTTTTTATTGTCTTTTCTTTCCCTAAAATAGCAGCAATTTCAAAAGGTCCGGCTGATGCCTTTTTTCCGCTTAAGGCTACCCGGAACGGCCAAAGTATTTTACCTCTGTCATGGAGCTTTTCTGCTTCCGGCATTATCCTTTCTTCTATATTTTTTTGGGTAAATTCTGAGGGGTCGATTTTTGATAACGTTTTTTCTAATTGGTTTAGAGATTCTTTAATTTCGTCCTCTGACATCTCTTTCCATCGCAGAAGTTCTTTATTAAAACTTAATTTGTCCTCAAAGAAGAAATCAACTAGTTCTGTAATTTCGGATAGTTTTTTTAATCTTTCTTGATAAATAGCAATAATTTTTGTTATCCAATCAATATCAACAATTTCGTTTGTTTTTTTAATTTTGAATTTTCTTTTTTCTTCCTCGAATAATTTCAATTCGCGGGGTTCTTCGTCAGTTCCTGGGTTTTCTGGTTTTTTCTTTTTATTCTTAATTTCTTCAATAAATCCTGCCTCAATAAGATAAGGAATACACATCTCAGTTATTTTTTCTATGGGCTTTTGACGAATATAAAATCCATTTATCCAGTTCAGTCGTTTTGTATTAAAAATCGCTCCTGCTTTTTGGCATCTTTCCAGTGAGAAATCTTTAATTAAAGAAACTAGTGAATAAATTTCTCTTTCGGTTCCCGGATTCCATCCCAGGAAAGCCATAATATTTATCAGGGCTTCGGGCAGATAACCTTGTTTTTTGTATTCATGAACTGCTACCGCGCCGTGCCTTTTGCTCAATTTGCTTCTATCAGGCCCCAAAATTAACGGCAAGTGGGCCCATTGAGGAGATGGAAACCCCAGCGCTTTTTGAATCATAATTTGTTTTGGGGTGTTTGATAAATGGTCCTCTCCTCTGATAACATGGCTAATTTTCATTTCAAAGTCATCAATGACTACTGCCAGATTATAAAGAGGATTTGTTAAATCTTTTGCAATAGCAAAATCTCCTATTAAGTTAGCATCAAATTCTATTTTTCCTCTGATTAAATCAGTAAAAGTTATTTTTTTTGAAGGAGTTTTAAATCTTATAATAGACGGTTTTCCTTCTTTTAGAAATTTGTTTACTGTTTTTTGGTCAAGGCCGCGACATTTTCCCGAATATCGTGGAGGTTGACCAATTGAAATTAAATATTGTTTTTGGGCTTCCAATTCTTCTTTGGTGCAAAAACAATAATAGGCTTTTCCTTCATCTAAGAGTTTCTTTATATATTTTTTATAGATTTCTTTTCTCTCACTTTGTCTATAAGGTCCGTATTCTCCTCTGTATTGAGATTTATCTTCCAGCACCGGGCCTTCATCCCATTCTAATCCAAGCCACTTGAGGCTTTCTAGAATATCTTTTTCGTATTCTGGTTTTGATCTTTCCTGGTCTGTATCTTCTATTCTGACAATAAATTTTCCTTTATGCTTTCTGGCAAACAAGAAATTAAATAGTGCGGATCTCGCTGTGCCTATATGAAAAAAACCGGTTGGTGAAGGAGCTATTCTGACTCTTATTTGATTATTTTTTATTTTAGAAATACCAGGATTCATTTGTTATCGATGTTTGGAATATTCGATGATGTAGTTTGCTATAACTTCTGCGGCTCTTGGGTTTGAAAAATTCCTTGCTGCGGTCTCCATTTTTTTTCGTATTTTTGGTTCAGCAAGAATGTTCCTTAGAGTAGCAATAAAGAAATTCGGGGTAAGGTTTCCCTTCTCGATTACTACAGCGGCTTTAGTTTTTGCGTAGGCATAAGCGTTTTTAATTTGGTGGTCTTGAGCAGAAAAAGGTAAAGGGATGAGAATAGATGGTTTTCCAAGAGCGGCTATTTCAAAAATACTTCCTGATCCTGCTCTTGATACTATAAAATCAGAAATTTTATAAGCGTGTTTGAGCTCAACCTCTCTAAGAAAAGGATATATATGATAGTATTTATTTGATTCTTTACTTATCATTACCTCTGCTTCTGCCTTTGTTTGTTCAAAGTTTCTTATGCCTGCTTGGTGTATTATTTCAAAATATTCAATCAGTTGGGGCAGACTATCTATGATTAAATCATTAATCTGTCGGGCTCCCTGTGAACCTCCCAAAATAAGGATTACTGGTTTATTAGAGGTGATTCCAAATAATTTTCTTGCGCTTTCTTCCGATCCTTCTAATATTTCTTTTCTTATAGGATTTCCTACTAAAATTACTCTAGAAGCATTAACATTTTCTGTTTCGGGAAATGAGACAAACACTGCGGCGGCGAATTTTGCCGTTATTCTATTTGCAAGACCAGAGACTGCGTCTGATTCGTGTAGTATAACAGGAATACGCAGAATTCTAGCAGAAATAACTACAGGGAATGCTCCGAAACCTCCTTTGCTAAAAACAAGATCAGGAGCCAAAAAGAATAAATGATTAAATGCTTGAATAATACCAATAATTGTTCTGAAAATATCAATTATATTTTGAAAAACAGCAATTATCCCAAAATATCTTCTAATTTTTCCTGCTAATATTGCTTTTACTTTTATTCCTTCTTGAGAAAGCAAGTTAGCCGTGAGTTCATCTCTTGGTCCTATATAGAAGAATTTCATTTCTGATTGGTCAGAAGAAAGTCGTTTTATTTCTCTTGAAACAGCAATTATTGGATAAATATGACCTCCGGTTCCTCCACCGGTAAATACTACTTTCATATTGTTATATTTTAGAATATTTTGAGATATTTAGTAAGATACCCACCCCTATTAATTCTACCACAATTGCCGACCCGCCGTAACTAATAAAGGGCAGCGGAATACCTGTTAAGGGAAGGATTCTTGTCATTGCTCCGATATTTATAAAAGCTTGAATAGTTATCCATGAAGTGATTCCAAAACCAGCAAGTTGAAGAAAGGGATCAGCAGCATTTTTTGATATTCTGAATCCTCGTATAAAGAAAAGCAAAAAAAGCACAATTAAAATTAGAGCGCCTATGAATCCTGTTTCTTCCGCAAACACCGCAAAAACCGAATCCGACATTACGCTTGGCAGAAAACCAAATCTCTGTCGGCTTAATCCAAGTCCTACCCCTGTTAATCCGCCAGATCCTATTGCAATCAGTGCTTGCTGGAGATGATACCCTATTCCGAGCGGACTTATTTCTGGTTGTAGAAAAACTAAAAACCTTGCCATTCTGTAAGGAGCGATTTTAATTAGAGCAAACAGGGCACTAATTCCCATCAATGTCATTAAAATTACATGCCAGAAAGGAGCCCCGGCAAGAAAATACAGAATCAAAGATATCATTGCTATTATTCCCAATGTGCTGACATCTGGCTGAAGCACTAAAAACAAGGCAACTAATCCTATAATCATTAAAAAGGCAATCAAAGTTTTATTCGCCCGGTGATTTGACTGAGGCATTAAAGCAGTTCTTTTTTTGGCAAAGAAATTGCCTTTGAGTGAAGAACTCCTGTTGCTAAGCCAATCCGCTAAATAGAGAATAAAAGTCACTTTTAAAAGTTCAGATGGTTGGAACACAAAAGGACCTAAAGATATCCATCTTGAAGCTCCTCTTATGGTGACTCCTATTTTTGGTGCAAAGACAAGTCCCATTAAGAACAAATTAAAGATAAGAAGAATAAAAGAAGTTTTTTTGAGGCGTATAATTGGAATCTTAAAAAAAATAAATGCCAATATAATTCCGGGAACAAATCCAAATATAAGTTGGTGGGTCAGGTAATAAAAAGTATTGCCGAACTTTTCCTGAGAAACAGTGAAGGAAGTGCTTGATAGTATCAATATCCCGAGTATTATCAAGAAGCCAACAATCCAAATCAAGATGTAATCAGGATTATTTTCTTTCATAAGATAATTTCCTTACATATTTTTTAAACAATTCTCCTTTTTCTTTATAGTTCTTAAAAATGCTAAAACTTGGCGAAGCACAGGAAAGCAGACAGATTTTTCCTTGTTTTGTGTTCTTGTAGGCAATTTCTATTGCTTCTTTCATGTTGTCTGCCGAGAAACTTTTAGGTAGCTTTTTGGTTTTCTTACGGTTTGCCCTCTTCTTTATCTCTTCCCATATTCTTTTTCCGGTAGTAGGAAAAAGAATTACTGTTTTGATGTTTGTTTTAATAATCTTTTTTGCTAAATCTGAGAAATCAAGACCGCGATCAAATCCTCCAAGAATAATTGTTTCAACATCTCTTCCAAGAGCGTCTATAGCGGCAATTGTAGTCTCAGGAATAGTAGATAGGGCATCATCGAAGAATTTTATACCCTTATATTCTCCTACATATTCTAAACGATGCGAGAGAGGTTTAAAATTTTTTACAGCCAGAGATATAGTTTTGTTCGGTATTTTAAAAATTCTTCCTACTGCTACAGCCGCTTTTATATTTAGGAGATTAAAATTGCCCTTTAAGGGAATATCTTTTTTCTTGATTATCTTTTCTAATTTAACTGAATTAAAGTCGATTTTTTGGGCTTTTGATTTTTTAGCGATTTCTTTTACTATCTTGTCTTTTCTGTTAAATACCAGATAATCATTTTTTGTTTGAAATTTAGTTATATTCGCCTTCGCTTTAATATATTCTTTGAGACTTCGGTAATAATCAAGATGTTCGGGAAAGATATTCAAAAATACCGCAATTTGGGGACTAGTTTTAATATCAAACAACTGATGACTTGAGAGTTCGTATACATAGATATCTTCTTCTTTTGCAGAAAGCAAAAAAGAAAGAGCGGGTTTGCCAATGTTTCCCACCAAATAAGCACTCTTTTTTGCTTTTTTTAAAATTTTATAAATTAACGAAGTAGTTGTACTCTTGCCCTTTGTTCCTGTAATACCTATAACCCTACCGGGACAGTTTTGTAGAAAAATTTCTGTTTGAGAAGTTATTATCTTCCCTTCTTTTTTTGCCTGCCTTAATTCTTTTAAATAAGGAGGGATTCCTGGAGATTTTATAATTACTTGGTATTTTTTTAATGATTTAAGATAGCCTTTCCCAAAATAAAGCTTTGCCTTTCTATCAGGCTCCAGAAGTTCTTTAACTTTTTTTCCAAGGTTTTCAAACTCTAACTTATCCCCCACTCCTATAACTTTTTTTGGAAACAGTTTCCTTAAAAAAACAAAAGTGTCTACTCCTTCTTTCCCAAATCCAAGAATCAATATTCTTTTGTTTTCTAGCTCTTTTATTTTCATTTCTATATATAAAATATCACAAAAATTTATCTGTGTCACTTTTGTAAATATAAAAAAGAGAGGTTTTTTTGCCTCTCATTTATCTTAGTATTGATTATAATCCCGCCCTGGATAAAAAACGATTCAGTGCTTCTCCTAATATTTCAACATAGAAATCAGCAACTTTCTTGTCTATTTTTTCTACCTCTCGTAATCCTGATATTCTTTCTTCTGTCATCCGATAAATTTTCGCTGCTAGGATAGTACCTGTCTCACATAGTATAATCAATATGCCCGATATTATTATCTGGATAATGTTCGTGATACTTTGTCCTGCTGAAAATATCGATATCAAAAAAATAGCAAGTGCTGCTATTGTAGCAATCTCATAAGCGCGTAATGAATTCCTTGACCACTTTATACAGAGTTCATCTTTTTCTGCAATTAATTTTTTAGGTCCATAGAAAGCGGATGCTAAGATATTTTCATTTTTTAAAGTTCTTTTAACTCGCTGGTAAATTTCTTCTGTCTTCTTTATCGTTTTTCTGTTCAATACAAGAGCCACGGTCAGCGATAAAATCAT
>CAYMMJ010000015.1:0-5791 GCA_964391535.1 uncultured Candidatus Saccharibacteria bacterium | reverse complement strand
AGGATGGGATGCATATTAAAAATATCTTTCCCTACCAGTAGATAGTTTATCTAATTGTTCAACTTTTGTCAATAATATAGCTCTATATTCTTTTTGTTCCTTTCAGAAAAAGATAAGCGATTATGGCTCCACCTAAAGCTGTCAGCAACTGGGGCCAGCTCATCATCATTGCCGCTTTCGTTGCAACCGACTTTTTAATTATTAAATTGATTACTATTTGGCTACTCGCAAACAGAAAAACAAACTTTAAAAAGCTTCCCACAATTGCTCCAAGCCAATAATTCTTGCTTCTTAGATATCCAAAAGCCAGAATTAATATAGCGTTTCCTGTCATAATAAAAGGAATCATAGGAGCAAGCACAGAAGGAAGTAATCCAATAGATAAAGCAAATAAACTCGGGAGAAGCCCCAGCAAAAGAGTAGCCTCTGTTCCCAAAAGCGCTACCCCTACAAAAAAACTTGCGTTTACAAGTGGTCCTGTAAAAACCTGTTGTTTTAAGAAAGGAGCGATAACGCCGATTCCAAGAAGAGTGGCAAAAACTGCCAATTTCCAAGTAAGAGTTTTGTTTAATAAAATAGGTTTTGTTATGTATGTTTTTGTTGCTTTCATATTTTTTTATTTTAATTCTCTTATTTTTTCTTTTGTTTTTTTAGAATAAGAAGTATGCAATACAGAATGCGCTATTGCGCTTTGTTTTAGCAGGAATTCTTGATAAATTTTTCTTACAATTGGATTCTCGTGCGCTTTCCTTATGTATTTTTTCTTGTCTATTGTATATAAAGATTCTGCTCTTTTCTTTCTTATTTCTTCACTTGTAGGAATAGGTTGTCCTCCTCCGCCGATACATCCTCCTGGACAAGCCATAACTTCTATACAGGTGTATTTTTCTTTTGGATTTTTCTTTATTTCTTCAAGTAGTTTTTTTGCATTACCAAGTCCATTTACTACCGCAATTTTTCTTACCTTACCATTTATTTTGATTTCTGCTTTCTTTATTCCTTTCATTCCTCGGACAGGCTTGAAATTAATTCTTTTTAATGTCTTTTTTGTAAGAATTTCATAAGTGGTTCGGAAAGCCGATTCCATCACTCCCCCGCTGGCTCCATAAATTACACCGGCTCCCGAAGGATTACCGAAAATGTTATCTAATTTTTTTGGCTTTATTTTTTTGAAATTTATTTTCTTTCTTTTAATCAAACGTGCTAATTCACGAGTGGTTAAAACATAATCTACTGGTTTCAATCCTTTAATTTTTAGTTCTGGTCTGGTAATCTCATATTTTTTAGCAATACAGGGCATAATAGAAACAACAACTATATTTTTGGGATTTATCCTTTTCTTTTTTGCCCAATAGGTTTTTATTAATCCTCCTAAAATCACTTGTGGAGAACGAACAGTGGTTAAATTATGAATAAATTCAGGATAATAATATTCAATATATCTTACCCACGCCGGGCAACACGAAGTTAAACTTGGCAGGTTTTTGTTTGATTTTATTCTCTCGATTATTTCCTTTGATTCTTCGGTGGTAGTAAAATCTGCTCCAACTGATGTGTCAAAAACTTTGTCAAAACCAAGTTTTTTCAAAACAGCAGCAATTTTTCCCGTAACTACTTCTCCATAAGCCATTCCAAATTCTTCTCCAATACTCGTTCTGATAGAAGGTGCAAATTGCACTACAACTATTTTATTTTTTTCATTTAGAGGTTTTTCAATCTCTTCAAACTCCCCCACTCCTTCAAATGCTCCCGCTGGGCAGTGGACGAGACATTGTCCGCAATAGACACATACCCTATCCTTTCTTGGTGCTACTTTAAAGAGATGATGATCCTTTGTTTCTTTTACTTCTAAAAATCCAACACCCTGCTTTTCACATATTTCTACACAATTGCGGCAATCAATGCACTTTGAACTGTCAAATATTATAGCGGGTCCGAACTGATAAACAGGATAGTTTGTTTTCCTGTCTTCAAACCTATTAATTATTGTCTTGTATTTTTTTGCCAATTCAAGAAGTTGACAGTTGTTTTGCCAGACGCAATCATAACATTCTTCTTTGTGCTGTGAGAAAAGAAGTTCTAAATTTATTTTTCTTGCTTTTTTAACTCGTTTAGAATTCGTAAGTATTTCCATCCCTTCTTGGACTTTTGTGGAGCAAGAAGTAACTAATCGGTTTTTTCCTTTGATTTCTACAACACAGACACGACAGCTTGCTTTTTCTTTTAAATCGGGGTGATAACAAAGAGTAGGAATTTCAATATTATTTTTTCTTGCTACTTCCAGTATTGTTTGTCCCTTTTTTGCTTTGATTTTCTTGCCGTTAATGAAAATATAGAAATTTCCTTTTTTCATAACAAATTCTCAATTAAACTCTTGAAAGGATTTACCATGATTTTTCCTAACGGACATAGGCTTGTAGTGTCCAAGACAAAAAATAGGTCTTTTAGTGTTTTATTATCCAATTTCTTTTTTTGAAGCATTTCTCCTATCCTAAAAGCTCCTTCGCGGCAAGGAGTACATTTATCACAGTTTTCTCTCAAAAAGAAGTTGTTCCATTTCTTCATCAACTGAAATAAATCTGTTTTTTTTCTATTAAACACAATTATAGTAGCAATTCCTTTGATTTGTCTGTTCAGTTGATTTGGTAAAAGAATTTCACCAGCTGCTCCTCCGCCTGCTTGAACAAAAAAGTCAGAATTAGGAATATTTTTTGTTTCCTGGAGCACTTTTTTTATTGTCCATTTCTCAGGCAGTTGAAAAACACCGGGATTTTTAATGTCTCCGCTGATTGAGAAAAATCTTTGGTTTTTGTACTCATTTTTGGCAATTTTCGCCACCCAATAAAAAGTTTCTACATTGTTAACTAATGTAGGATATCCCCAGAGCCCTTTTTGGGTAGGATAAGGAGGTTTTGGACGAGGAAGAGCAACTTTTCCTTCAATTGCTTCACAAATCGCTGTTTCTTCTCCTGATAAATATCCTCCTTGTTTTTTTACGATATTGATCGCGGGATTTCTTGCGAGTTTTTTGAGTTTGTATCCAAATCTTTTGTAATAATCTTTTCTCAAATAAATATAGGCAGTGCTGTTGTTCAGAAATTCAAGAGCGATTTTTATTCCTTCTATAACTTCGTTAGGATAATTTTGGAGAATGAAACCATCTTTGAAAGTGCCTGGCTCTCCTTCTGATCCGTTACAAATAATAAACTTTTTTTCTGCTTTTTCTTTTTTTACAAATTGCCATTTCAACCAAGTTGGAAAACCCGAACCACTTCGTCCCGCAAGTTTTTCTTTTTTTAGTTTCGCAACGATATTCTTAACCATTCTAATATAATCATTTTACCATATTTTTTATCTGTTAAAAATTGTCATAATTTTATTAGAGGTCTTCAAAGCAAAAACAGCCTGAATTGCAGGGCTGTTTTTGTATTCTCAATTCTTACTCAACACCCGGAGTTGAGTAAAGTTAGTGTTTATTGAGATGAAGATGGAGGACCAAGATTAATTGTTCTTTGTGTTCCCTGTCTCTCCCTTTTTTTCTTTCTGTAAAGCAGGTAAAGCAGGTAAAGAATAATCAATATTAATATTAGGATAATAAGCTGACATATGGATATCTTTCCAAAAAAGTTCCTAAATGCGTCAAAAATAGATGCTAGTCCGGCAGAAACCCAGTTGAAAAATCCTTTCTTTGGAGGTGTTTCTTCTCCTTGCGATGGCTGACCGCCAGTTTCTTCTTCAGGTGCTTGCGCAATACCTTGACCTCCTCCAGGAGTAGATGTACCTCCTGTTATTTGTCCACCTGTTTGCCCACCTGTGGGAGGAGTTGTCCCGCCTCCTCCAGTACCTCCACCAGGTCCTGTTGGGCCAGATGGCGGCGTAGGAATACCCGTTGTTGGAATAGTAAAACTTAACTCCTTACCCCATGTTTCTGGAGAACCATGCGATATGGCTCGCCAGTAGTATGTCACTCCTGGGGTTAATCCTGTAAGAGTTACACTATGAAAAGTAACTTTATTGGAATCTTCAAGCGTTGAGAACGCATATCCATAGTTTGAAGGAGCGCCTATAGTGGAGTGAGAAACGGTATCGTAAATTACCCTTGATGTTGCTGGATGATTAGTAAACCAAGTAAGAGTGACTTGATTAGGTTCTACTTTTTTATTTTCTTCGTTAAATATAGTCAAACCAGTGTATCCTCCTCCACCACCACCTCTGCTCATAGTTGTTTGTGTTGTGCCTCCGCCGGAGTTTCCGCCTCCGCCTTCTTCTTGTCCAAAACCTACCGCAATATCAAAATAAGTGGTTTTTCCTTGCCAGTCATTACCTTTGTCTGAGGGAAACGAAACAGTAAAGTCATATTGGATAGTTTGACCGTTATCTATATCTGATAAATAAATAGGGTTCGGATTGCTGTCTTGATAGAAATCACAAAGAGTCTTGGGACCATATAGATCCGTACCTTCCTTGCTGATGGTAATCATCAAACCGTGGCATAAGTCATCCGAAAGGATTGGATTCGAATAATCTGTCGCTTGTGTCAAAACTTGCTGAGTTTGACCGCTGTTATTTGTAACTCTTACCCACCTTGTTACGCTGTCGCCCGGCAAAAAGTTTGCTTCGTTAAATAATGGCTTATCTTGGAAAACAATATTTGGAGTTGCTGCCGAAACGCTGTTTCCTATAAATAGAAATCCTGATATTAAAGCGACTAGTATTATAATGTTTTTGTTTATCTTTATCATATTATTCTGTGTTTTCGTTAGTATCATTTTCTGTTTCGGTATTATTTTCTGTTGGAGGGTTGCTATTATCATCTAGGTTATTGTCATTTTGTGGTTGAGGAATGATACTATTTTCTTCTGATGGCAGGGCTGAATCTTCTTCGGTTAAATTTTGTTGATTGTTTTCTTCTTGCTGACTTTCTGTCTGGTTATTATCTGATTCGTCTTGGTTTTTATCTGTCTGCTGATTACCGGATTCCTCTGATTGAGATTCGTCTACTATATCTTGGGTGGTTTGGGCATTTTCGCTGGGGATATTCTCGTCGGTGCTGGTTGAATCTGATTCAGGGACATCTAAGACATTTTGAGGCTCTGGCTCTGAAGTTTCTGACTCCGAACTAGTGCTGGTGGTATTAACAGATTGAGTTGAGGTTGGTTCCAATACTTCGTCTTCTTCATCAACTAGGATAGGTTCCTCTTCTGTAGTTGATGCTGGTTCATCTTCCGCTGCTTGATTGTCTATAGTTGTTGTACCTTCGTCAGTTGATGTTGAATTGTCGGGAATATTCTCCTCATATATTATATCTTGAGTGGAAGTTGGTTGAGGAGGAACTACAATATCAGGAGGAGTTTGTTCTGCTGGCGGTTGATTATCAGAATTATCTTGAGGAGGCATTTGCATTGCAAGAATTTCCTGCAGAGAAAGCATTGGAGGACAGAAGTCATCGTCAGACATATCCCAATTATTAAGACATGGGCAGTTTTTGTGAATAGCTTCTACTTTGATTCTTGCATGTTCTGAAATATAAGATGGATCATAAGGAATCTTCCACCAGAAAACTCCATCATTTTCAGTATTAGTGGCAATTTGGGCTAACCAGTTTTCTCCACTGTCTACAGAGTAATAAATGTTTATCCAGAGATCGTTCTTAGAACCAATTTTGTTTGTGGCTGTCCATTTAATAGGATATTCACATTTTTTATTCATATCATGAGCGACACACCAATCAGAGCACCAATCTTGCTCAGGACAGGAGTCAGGAACCATCCACCATACCTCACCACCGTTA
>CAYMMJ010000014.1:0-12179 GCA_964391535.1 uncultured Candidatus Saccharibacteria bacterium | reverse complement strand
TTGATAGTATTAGATAATATAGCCTCTATACTTGTAGCGTGTACCGGATTAGGAATTACTATAGTATCGTCAGTATCGTCTTGGGCGCAAGAAACAAAAGGAAACAATACCAGTAAAGACAATACTATTACACAATTTAAAATTAGAATTTTTCGTGTAATCTGCATCTTAAATTATAATAACAAAATTTACTATTTAGTAAATATCAAGGCGTAATGATAATCCCCTGCCTCAAACTCTTTCTTTAACTTAAGTCCGAGCTGTTCTGCCATTTTTATAACTTCTTTGGAAGAAACCCTTTTTCCTTTTGGACCAAAAGGGCTGTTTTTCTTCCAATCAACTACCAGAAGTTGACCTTCTTTTTTTAAAATTCTTGCTGCTTCTTTTAGAATTTTTTCTTTGTTTTCTACTTGAAAAAGAATATTGGTCACCAGAATAATATCCATTGATTCATCTCTTAACTTCACTCCTTCCGGGGCTTCCAAATCGCAAAGAATAGTTTCTATATTAAAAACTCTTAGAAGTTTTGCCTTGCTCTTCAGGGCAGAAATCATCTCTTCCTGAATATCAAAAGCATAGACCCTTCCCCGAGTAAGTTTTTTTGCCAAAGGAATAGCCCACCCCCCGGCTCCGCATCCTAAATCAGCCGCCAGCATTTGTTTTTCTATATCTAGTTCGTCTAAAACCTCTTCGGGATTTATAAATGTTAGTGTTTCCGGCATATTTATATACAAGTTATAGAAGCGACCTTATCCTCTTTATCTAATTTCATAATCCTCACTCCCTGCGTTGCTCTGCTCAACTCCGAAATCGAAGATACTTTCGTTCTTATTACTTGTCCTTTTTGGGAGATAACAATTAAATCTTTCTGGTCTGATAAAACCTGAGAACTTACCAATACTCCTGTTTTTTGGGTCACTTTTGCGGTTTTTATTCCTGTTCCTCCTCTTTTCTGAAGGCGATATTCCTTCAGTTTTGTTTTTTTGCCGTAGCCGTTCTCGGTAATAACAAGTAAGTGGCCTTTTTGGTTCGGCTCTACTACTTCTGCTCCTATCACCTCGTCTCCTTTTTTCAGCCTTATTCCTTTAATGCCTGATGCCTGTCTTCCCATTGATCTTATATCTTTTTCCTTAAATCTGATGGACTGTCCTTGTCTTGTAATCAAAATAATCTCATCACCATCTTTTACCTCAACTACTTTTCTTAAAAGATCCCCTTTTCTCAATTTTATAGCAATAAGTCCAGAGCGACGAACATTTTTGAAATCAGCAAGAGGAGTTTTCTTAATTATACCATCTTTTGTCACCATTACTAAGTATTTCACGCCAGAATCTTTTTCTTGACGCCGGGCAATTACTGAAAGAACTTTTTCTTCGGGTAAGATTTCCAAGAAATTTGCCAACCCCCTTCCTTTGGCTACTCTTCCTTCTTGGGGAATTTCATAAACAGGAGTTTGGAAAACTTTTCCTGAATCAGTGAAGAAAAACAAATAATCATGAGTGTTGCATAGAAGGAATTTTTCCACAATGTCATCTCCCAATGTTCTCATTCCCAAAATTCCCTTGCCTCCTCTCTTTTGAATTTTGTAAACCTGAGGGCTCGTTCTTTTTATATATCCTCCTTGGGTCAAACTTATAATCGTTGGCTGGGAAGGAATAAGGTCCTTTTCGGGTATCTGACCTACTTTTTGGATAAATACCCTTGTCCTCCTCGGATCGCCGTATTTTTCTTTTAATTCCTGAAGTTCTTTTTTAACTACCTCTTTTATCTTTTTGGGACTTTTTAAAATTGCTGTGAGCTCTTTAATTTCTTTCTTTTTCTGAGCAAGTTCCTGGGCAATTTTTTCTCTTTCAAGTTTTGCCAACGCCGAGAGTTTTGTCTCCAAAATAGCATTAGCCTGAATTGAAGTAAGTTTGAATTTCTTAATAAGATTTTTTTGAGCAATTTCTCTGGTTTTTGATGCTTTGATAGTTTTGATCACTTGATCAATCTTGGAAAGACACTTATTTAAGCCTTCCAAAATATGACACCTCTCTTTGGCTTTTTCTAAATCAAATTTTGTTCTCCTTCTTACTACTTCTTTTCGATGTTCAAGGAAATAAGAAAGAACTTCAACCAAAGAAAGAACTTTTGGCTGGATTCCATCAACTAAGGCAACCATATTAAGGTAAAAGATTTTTTGAAGGTCGGTAAATTTATAAAGGCGGTTTAGAACCTTTTTAGGAAAAGCGCCTCTTTGTAAATCAATAACCACCCTCAATCCTTCTTTGTCTGATTCGTCTCTAACATCTTTTACTTTTTCAATCTTTTTTTGCTGAACTAAATTTGCTATCTGCTCAACAAGGTTTGATTTCTGCACCTGATACGGGATCTCTGTTATTACAATCTGAGATCTCTCCCCCTTGCTAACTATTTCGGCTTTTCCTCTCATTAAAATAGGCCCTTTCCCTTGAGAATAGGCAGTGATTATTTCTTTTTGATTATAGATCTCTCCTCCGGTAGGAAAATCAGGTCCTTTAATAAATCCAAAGAGATCCTCTGTGGCGGCTTTTGGGTGATCAATTAAATAAACAGCCGCATCTATTACTTCAGAAAGATTATGGGAAGGAATGTTTGTAGCCATTCCTACTGCAATACCAAGTGAGCCGTTTAAAAGAAGCTGAGGTAAAGGAGAAGGTAAAACTGTTGGTTCTTTTCTAGTCCCATCATAGTTGTCAATAAAATTAACAGTATCTTTTTCAATATCTTTGAGCATCTCCTCTCCAATTTTTGAAAGTTTTGCCTCACTGTATCTCATTGCTGAAGGAGGATCTCCATCGATAGATCCAAAGTTTCCTTGTCCTTCAATAAGCGGGTATCTCAAAGAAAAATCCTGAGCCATCCTTACCAAAGCATCATATACTGCCTGGTCCCCATGAGGATGATATCTCCCCAAAACGCTTCCCACCACAGTTGCCGATTTCCTAAATTTTGCTGAAGAGCGCAGACCTTCTTCAAGCATTGCGTAGAGAATTCGGCGATGAACGGGCTTTAGACCGTCTCTTACATCAGGAAGAGCCCGTGAGATAATCACCGACATTGCATAATCAATATATGATTCCTTCATTTCTTCGGTAATCTCCCGGGGCCTAACATATCCTATTTCATTTTCTTGAGGAAGTTGTTCTTTTGCCATTTTGTTTTATTTACTAAAAGTTAGGAAGAGAAGAGGTAGGAAGATTAATTCCTTTCGGAGAACGAGGAGACGATAAAGTGTTTAAAAAGCTCTCAAGTTTCTTAAACTCAGGGGTTCCTTCTTGAATCTTCTCTTTCAAGGAAGGAATTTTCATTTCCCTGCTTAACTCTTCGGGTTTCCAGACTTGGTGAAACCTCTGAATGCTGATTTTTGTCCAAAAGTAAATCAACAATATTCCCAAAAAGACAACTATAACCCACAAAATAATTTTTCTGACCCCCAAAGGAGTTTTTTGAATTTTCTCGGAGAATTTCATTTATGGTTTTAAGACTACCACTTTTGTTTTTTCTCCCAAAATATCCTTTTTCTTTATCAATAATTTACTTAACTGCTCTGGCTCCTTTATTCCCATTACTTTCAAAAACTTATCTAATCCTTCAAGTTTCAACTTAAGTCTTGGAATCTGGTAATGCATAGGAATCACAATTTGAGGTTCAAGTTGATTAATAATTCTTGACGCTTCTTTTGGTCCAATAGTATAAGTCCCTCCTACAGGAATCATCAGAATATTTACTTCTCCAATTTCTTCAATCTGTTTTTCGGTTAATTCTTCCTGACCAATATCAGAAAGATGACAAATTTTAATATCCTCGGACTCAATAGTGAAAATTACAACCCTCCCCCTTTCTTTACCAGAAACCTTGTCATGAAAAGCAGAAATTCCTTTTATGTAAATCCCTTTTACTTCGTATTCTCCTGGTCCTTCAATCAGAAATGGATTGCCTGCCACTGCTCCTATATTAGAATGGTCATAATGTTGATGAGTGACCAATAAAATATCCGCTTCCAACTTTGGCACAGTAAGACCCAAACTTTTATCAAACGGGTCAATGACAATTCTTACCTCACTATTTTGCTGGGGCTTGGTAATAATTTCAAAAAGCGATTGACCATGCCAGTTTATTCTCATATGATTATAAATTAAAACAAAAATAACCTCTTTTTTTTAATTTATCATATTAGCAAGTTTTTTTCAAACAAAAAAGGGTTGATTAAATTATTTTTTTAGTATATGATTATGAGTATTATGAAGAAAAAAATTGTTCAAAAAAAAGAGTTACCCCATCCTCTCAAAGAAGGAGAGGTTGCTCAAGGAAAAGTAATTGGGGTTGGTAAATCAGCCATATATGTAGACCTCGGTCCATTTGGCACAGGAGTTATTTACGGAAGAGAATTTAAAGAAGCAAAAGACACTCTAAAAAGTTTAAAAATCGGGGACAAGATATCGGCCAAAGTCGTGGACCTCGAGACAGAAGATGGATTTGTTGAACTATCAGTCAGAGAAGCGACTCAGCAAATGGCTTGGGAAGAAATAAAAGAAAAAAAGGAAAAAAACGAAATTGTAAAAGTAAGGATTCTTGGCGCAAACAAGGGCGGCCTTCTAACAAAGATATTTGGCATTCAGGCTTTCTTGCCTGTCTCTCAACTTTCTCCTTCAAATTATCCTCGAGTTGAAGACGGCGACTCAACAAAAATTCTTCAAGAATTGCAGAAGTTTATAGGAGAAGAAATGGAAGTAAAAATACTGGATTTCTCTCCAAAAGAAGGAAAACTTATCCTCTCAGAAAAAGCCAAGATAGCAAACGACATAAAGAGCGCCTTAGAGAAATACAAGATAGGAGATATAATAGAAGGAGAGATTACAGGGATTTCAAGTTTTGGAGCGTTTATCAAGTTTGGAGGAAAGGACACTCTCGAGGGACTAATTCATATCTCCGAACTTGATTGGAAATTAATCCAAGATCCTGCAGAGGTAGTGAAGGTTGGTCAAAAAGTAAAAGCAAAAATCATAAATATCGACAACGACCGAGTTTTTCTCTCATTAAAGGCTCTAAAAAAAGACCCATGGGAAGGTATAGAGAAAAAATTTAAGAAAGGAGATATAATAAAAGGAAAAGTGGCGCAATTCAGATCCTTCGGAGCACTAATTCAAATTACCCCTGACATCCAAGGATTAGTCCACATATCAGAATTTAGTTCTCACCAGAAAATGGAAAGCACCTTGGAACTAGGAAAGAAATATAACTTTAAAATTTCTCTGGTTAACCCTGAAGAGCGAAAAATAGTTCTAAAATTAACAGATAAATCTTAATTCTAATGAAGAGTTTAATTAAAAACTTTATTATTATAATCGTAATTTTTTTGGTGATATCGAGTTTGTTTGCTCTATTGTCCGGACCATTCGAGCAGAAGAAAGAAATTACTCTCACTCAACTTGCCCGTGACATCAACCAGGAAAAAGTTAGAGAAATCACTGTCTCGGGGAATGAATTATTGATAACTTACAAAGACGGGGCAATAGTACTCTCAAGAAAAGAAAAGGAGCTTGCTCTTACCCAATCATTGTTGAATTATGGTCTACAAAAAGAAAAGTTACTGAAAGTAGAAATAAAAGAAGAAAAAGAAAGTAACTGGGGAGCGTGGCTTGGGCAACTTTTATTAATTCTTCCTCTAGTTTTCTTTATTTTCTTTTTCTGGATGATATTTCGTAGAGCAAAAACCGGTGCGATGGAAGCCTTAAGTTTTACTAAAGCCCGACCTCGGCTCTTTGGCGTTGATGCAAAAAAAGAAAAAATTACCTTTGAAGATGTAGGAGGCTTAAAGGAAGCAAAAGAAGAGTTGAAAGAAGTTGTTGAGTTTCTAAAAACCCCGAAGAAATTTCTCAAAATAGGAGCGAAGATCCCAAGAGGTATTCTACTAGTAGGACCTCCGGGGACGGGAAAAACCCTATTGGCACGAGCAGTAGCAAACGAAGCAGGAGTTCCTTTTTTCTCAATATCTGGTTCTGAATTTATCGAACTTTTTGTAGGCGTAGGAGCAGGAAGAGTAAGGAGTTTGTTTGAAACAGCAAAGAAGCACCAGCCAAGTATTGTTTTTATTGACGAACTGGATGCTATTGGAAGAGTAAGAGGAGCAGGCATTGGTGGAGGGCACGACGAAAGAGAACAAACACTAAATCAGATTTTGGTAGAATTGGATGGTTTTGAAAGAGATGCCACTTGTATAGTAATGGCTGCCACCAACCGTCCTGATATTTTAGATCCGGCTCTTCTCAGACCAGGGAGATTTGACAGAAGAGTAGTGCTAGACTTGCCAGATATTGAGGGAAGAGAAAAAATTCTAAAAATTCATTGTAAAGGAAAACCTCTGACTTCAGACGTAGACTTAAGAGAAGTAGCAGAAAGAACACCAGGATTTTCAGGTGCTGATCTTGCCAATGTAGTTAACGAAGCGGCTATTCTGGCAGCGCGAAGGAATAAAACAAAAATCTCTCAAAACGAGTTCCTTGAATCAATAGAAAAAGTGCTTTTGGGACCGGAAAGAAAAAGCCATATCTTAACCAAAGAAGAAAAAGAAGTCGCTGCGTATCATGAGGCAGGACATGCTTTAGTCTCAACGATGCTGCCCAACACCGAACCAGTAAGAAAAATATCCATAGTTGCCAGAGGAATGGCGGCTGGATATACTCTAAAAACACCAAAGGAAGACAGAAGGTTAAAAACAAAATCAGAATTTTTATCGGAAATGGCAGTTCTTCTGGGAGGATACGTGGCAGAAGATATAAAGTTTAAAGAAATTACCACTGGCGCTTCTAATGACCTGGAAAGAGCATCAGGACTCGCTAGAAAACTTGTAAAAGAATATGGGATGTCATCTCTTGGACCTATTTCTTTTGGCAAAAGAGAAGAATTAGTCTTTCTGGGAAAAGAAATTTCAGAACAGAGAAATTATTCTGAGAAAGTAGCCACCCAAATTGATGAAGAAGTTGCCAAACTTCTTCATCAAGCAGAAAAAAGAGCCAGGAGGATATTAAACAAAAACAAAAAGATTTTAGATAAATTAGCTCAGAGATTAATCAGAAAAGAAACAATCGAAAAAGAAGAATTTGAAAAAATCGTAGGGAAAAAGAAGATAACAAGGAAACTAAGAAATAAGACTAAGAAATATAAAAGAAAGAGAAAAATCAAAAAGGATAAATAGTAAAAGTAAACAAAAAAACAACCGCCAAAAAAAGAGGCGGTTTTATTAATTTTCTTAGAAATCTCTGAATTTATCAGTAAGCTCAGAGACAATTTCATATTTATTTTTCACTGTTTTTAGATCTTTGCCGTCTCGATAAAGTTGCTTGTCAAGCTGCTCTCCTTCTATCGTCTTAATACGCCAGCTATCGTTGTCGATAACATCGGCTACTACAATCTCTCCATAAAGTGTTTTTCCAAACTCTATCTTCAGATCCCACAGCACTATTCCTAGTTTCTTAAAAGCTTTTTCTAAAACAAGGAAGACTTTTTCCGCTGTTTTTCTTATATACTCCACTTCTTGGGTTGAACAAAGGGAATCTATTGAGGTAATATAGCTCCTCTCACTCACTGGTTCTTTGGGATTATACAGATTCCATTTTCCTTCTTCTATCACAATATAGGGATCATGAAGAATGTCGTCCTTATAGAAGAATTCCACTACTAGCGTTCCAAATACTGTCCCATCTGAAACATCGGGATTTCTCTTCAGATAACTTCCAGTGGCTATACTTCGTATCACTACCTCAAGGGGAATCATCTCGTACCGTATTGCCGAAAAAGAGTTTTTAGACCTCCTTTTCAGAAAATGCGTCCTAATTCTTTTACGACTAAGAAGTTCGAATACGTTGCAGGTTGTATTGTTAGCTAAAACTTCTTTTCCTCGAATTATATCCCTTCTTGCACCATCACCTGCAGTAATATCAGGCTTACTTTCTATCTCTACGGTTCCTTCTCCTAGCTCCCAAATTATTTTTGTTTTTCCTTCACTAATTTTTTTCTTTTCCTGCATTTCTATTCCTCCTTTCATTACAATTTGGATAAATCTTCTGAGATAAACTCGGGAAATCGACTATAGATTCCACCAATTTCTCTGAGGTACCAGTTAGGATCAAAACATTGCTCTATTTCTTCCGGTGTCAGAACCAACTCAATCTCTGAATCTTGACTGATAAGCGCTTTGAATTCCTTTCTTTCTTGTAATGCCTCTTGGGTTATTTTCTGTACTAAACGATGCGCGTCTTCTCGTGGTATACCTCTATTTGCCAAGGCAAGCATTACTCTCGAGGAATAAATAAGTCCTCCTGTCTTTTCTAAATTTTTCCTCATCTGTTCGGGGTATACATTAAGATTCTCCATTACTTTGGTAAATCTTTTAATCATATGATGCACCAGAATAGCAGTATAAGGAAGAATGAACCGCTCATTGCCCGAGTTCGCCAGATCTCTCTCGTGCCATGTGTTTTGATTTAAAAGAGCAACAGAAACAAAAGAGATTACCAGCCGAGCCAACGAACAAATATTCTCGCACATCATTGGATTTCTTTTGTGTGGCATTGCACTTGATCCTACTTGCCCCTTCCCAAATGGCTCAGCAACTTCAGCTATTTCTGTTCTTTGTAAATTCCTTATCTCTGTAGCAAACTTATCAAGTGAGGCGGCAATACTTGCCATCTGATAGACAAAATCTGCATGGATTTTTCTAGTTACGATCTGTGAAGACACAGGACACACTTTTAGCCCCAGTTCTTTTAGAGCAAGCTCCTCTACTTCTGGACCAATCTCTGCATGGGTCCCTACTGCTCCCGAGATCTTTGTCATAGAGACTTTGTCAAGTAACCTATCAAGATCTTTTATCTGGAGACCCACTTCAAAATACCACCTCAGTATCTTTAGGCCGAAAGTTCCAGGCTGAGCATGAACTCCATGAGTTCTGAAAATCTGAAGAGTATATTTATACTTTAGGGCAAGTCTCTTTAATACAGCTTTCAACTTCCTTAAATCCTTTCTTATAATCTTCACTGAGTGCGTCATATTAAGCGCTAAAGCTGGATCTTCTATATCGTAAGAGGTGACACCGGCGTGGATATAAGAAGCTTCTTTTTCAGAAAGTCCAGAATAATTCGGATTAGCAATTACATCGAGAAATGCTTTAAGATCATGCCTTGTGATTTTCTCTCTATCTAGAATCCTTTTCACGGTTGTATCGATTTTCCTCTCTCCAAACAGAACCATAACTTTTTTCTCGATTATTTTTATCTCTTCTTTAGACACAGGAATTAAGCCAAGTTTTGCTTTAGCTTTTACTATTGCTATTTCTACCTCCGCCCATGTTCTGAATTTCTTTTTGAAGCTAAGAAAATCCATTTCGGGATCAGTATTATACCTTTCTATTGCTCCCACACTAGCTTCTATCAACACCCTATCAAAACTTTCCTTTTCCATTTTATTTTCCTCCTGTTTTCTATCACTCACTCAATTATTTATTTTTCAAAGAGCTCACAAAAAATCTCTTTGTGGTTGTATTTTATATATTCGTTGTTCTTTGTCAAGATTGACTAACGCAACAAAATCAGATAAACTATAAGTGTTTAGCATTAAAAAGAAAGGGCGCATAGCTCAGTCGGTAAGAGCGCGACTCTTATAAAGTCGAGGTCCCTGGTTCGAGCCCAGGTGCGCCCACTCAAGGAACTCAAAAGGGCGCGTAGCTCAGCTGGCTAGAGCGTCTCGGTGACATCGAGAAGGTCACAGGTTCAAGTCCTGTCGCGCCCATATGAACCTCAAAATTATCTACGAAGATAAAGATTTATTAGTTATCGATAAGCCAGCAGGCATCATAGTTTTTCCGGAAGGAATTTCTAAAGCAGAGACTTTAATAGAACATCTTACAAAGCAGTTTCCAGAATTAAAAAAAGTAGGAAAATCTCCCCGTTACGGAATAGTTCACCGGCTAGACAAAGATACCTCAGGAATTTTGCTAATAGCAAGAGATAAAAATTCTTTAGTTCATCTACAAAAACAATTCAAAGAAAGACAAGTAAGAAAGAAATATATTGCTTTAGTAGAAGGAATAATCAAAGAAAATGAAGGCAAAATCAAAACCCTGCTCGGCCGTTCTCCGAAAAACAGGAAAAAACAAAGAGTTTTTTTATACGGAGAGCCAAAATCTCAAGGAAAAAGAGAAGCAGAAACTCATTATAGGATAATTGAAAGATTCAATAACTATACCCTCCTTGAGATAGAACCGAAAACCGGCAGAAAACACCAAATAAGGTGTCATCTTGCTTGGATTCATCATCCAATCGTTGGAGATAAACTCTATGGATTTAAAAATCAATCGTTTTCTTCTCTCAATAGACATTTTCTTCATGCAAATTATCTAAAAATAAAATTACCTAATGGCAAAGAGAAAGAGTTTGAATCAGAGTTGCCTTCCAACCTCAAAAATATAATTAAACATCTGAAAGAAAATGACCGCAAAAACTAACAACATTACAAAACCTTTCCTGAAAAAAATTCCAGAAGTAAAACCAGGTGACACAGTAAAGGTTTATCAAAAAATCAAAGAAGGAAAACAGGAAAAAATCCAAATTTTTGAAGGACAAGTATTGGCAAGAAAACACGGCAAAGGAATTTCTGCTACTATAACAGTAAGAAAGATGGTTGCGGGAATTGGAGTAGAGAAAATTTTCCCTCTTCACTCCCCTGTTATTGAAAAAATAGAAATAGTCAGGAGAGGCAAAACAAGAAGAGCAAAACTTTATTATTTAAGAAAAGCAAAAGGGAAAAGAGCAAGATTGAAAAAGATAGAATTAAAAGATGAATTAAAACTTAACGACAAGATTGTTGCGAAAAAAACAGAAGAAAGCACACAAGAGAAAAAAGAAGGTTCAGAAACAACCGAAGAAAAGAAACAAGAAGAAAAGTAAACAGCCCAGGTGGTGGAATTGGCATACACACATGGTTGAGGGCCATGGCTCCTTTGGAGCGTGCGGGTTCAAGTCCCGCCCTGGGCACAAAAGGGCGGTTAGCTCAGTTGGCAGAGCGCTTCGTTTACACCGAAGAGGTCGTAGGTTCAAATCCTGCACCGCCCATTAAGAAAAGGAGAGGTGCACCGAATGGTAAGGTACCGCTCTCGAAAAGCGGCTCCCGTTTGCCGGGATTGTGGGTTCGAGTCCCACCCTCTCCGCTACTTAGGATTCTGCAAGAATCTATTTGTCTCGCAAAGCAAGGCGACAATTTCAAGTTCTCCTTTAGCGGTAAATTCTTCTAGTTCAGTAAGCTGAGCTTCAATAGAAAGAATTTGCCCCCCTTCTAATTCTGATGATTTTCGTGCATAGATAATGTATCTCATCATTTTTGTGATCATAATTTAAAACGAATTCTCCTCTACTATTTATTCTTGACAAAATCCAACTATGAATGTATAATATAGAAGGAGGTGAGAAAGAATGAAAGAGAAAAGGAAAGGCGAAATTGCCTTGTCTCTTCTGAAATACCAGATAAGCCGAGAAGGTGTCCGGTTGACTCCGGATATCAGAAGGGAGTTGGGTAATATAGCCAAAGCAACCGGGATTCCTCAAGACGAGTTGAGGGAATTCGGAAAAATCCTCATAGAGGAACTTCTTGAAGAAACCTTCGGGTAAGAGGAATCGAGGAAGAAGGCAAGGTTGAGCCGTAAGGCTCCTAAAAGGGTAATTGTACTTCCTTTGTGGTATACCACAAAGCAAAGACAGAACAAGAACCTCTCCTCCCTTCTTCCCACCTCCGAAATTAATCGTATATGGAGAGCAAGGAGAAATCTTTCCAGGTTTGAAACCGCCTTAAAGGTTTCATCCTGAAATCGAAAGATTTCCTTCTTCCTCTCCTTTTTTCTTTTTCAAAGAACTAAAGAATGTGTCGCCAAACAAGAAATTTTGCGTTGCAAAATTTCTTGTTGTGGGTTATTATTAACTCATAGAAAACTGGAAATTATTAAAGATTGCGGCGAAGCCGTGCCGTTTGTTTCTTTCGCGCGCCGCCGCAATCAGAACTCAGACAAAAACAAGTTCAAGCTATATTCAATATACATCGCTCTACTTATCATAAGTTTGTTGTTATGTTTAAGTTTTTGAAAAAAACAAAAGATCAACCCAAAGATATCA